>NZ_JALNUG010000013.1:0-190134 GCF_026540675.1 Bacillus sp. GC_Bacil_1 | reverse complement strand
TGAATCCTGTTTACCATCATGATTCCAATCACCTTTGTTAAACTTAATTCCATCTGTTATTATACTAGCTCCTATAGAAACACCAAAGCCAATACAAGCTCCAGCAACAGTTCCGATTGGACCGCCAAAAACAGTTCCAACAGCTGCACCTAGCTTGGCTCCCGCAAAGGCACTTACAGCAGTTGTACCAACCCCAATTGCTGCATCACCAATAATATCACCAGCTATCTTAGTTTTTGACGCTTTATTTTCAATATTTTCCTTTGTATCATTAATTACATCCCATCCTACAGCTGCATAGCCTAAAGCATTTGTTTTTAATTTCAATGAATCTTTAAGAAATTCTTTTGGTGATAAAACATGTCTTTTTACATCGTCTATTTGCTTTACTTCGGCTAAAGGTAATTTTGTACGCCTTATCACATTAAGTCCATTTTTATCCTTTAGTACGGTCCGATTTTGAAATCTTACCATTTCTTTTCCTTTTCTATCTGTGTAGGGTGTTACACGCAAGCCTTTATTATGTAAAGATGCCAATTTATAGGCAGCTGCACCTTCCGTTACAGTACCCAGTAAAGTAAATGCAGACCCTGCAGGGTTATCTTTCCAATCACCAATATCGCCACCAAACGGTGCGAACCAATTTATATCAATTGCTTCTTCTCCAAATGAAACTTCTTGTTGATCAGCCTTCTCAAAACGATCAGCAGCTTTTCTTAATGAATCACTATGTTCTTTTAAAGCGGTCGTTATAGTAGCTAACATTGATCCTGCGTATTGGGATTGATTTAACACAGCATCTCTTCCAGATACCTGGAATGGAATATCAAATAACTGCTGATTGATACGTTGATATGTTTCAAACAGCTCATGAGCTGTTTGTTCTATATTAGAAGACAATTTCCTTAAATGGTCAGGAGTAACCTTAATTTCGCCACTCACCTTGTTTCACCGCCTAATGATTTAAGATAAAGTACCATTTTCTTTATCTCTTCAGCAATTGTAAAGGTGTCAAGACAAATAAAATTCGTTTGTGTTTGCTCATTATCTAAAACTTTTTGGATTAGCCAATATTGATTTTGACTATATAAAAAATGAATACAGTCTGTAGACCATGAGTCTTTTATATAATAATGAACTTGAACAGTATTTAACTCTTCACGATTATGTATAATGTTTGCTAACTCTAAGGAAGCTTCATCATCTAAGTAAAGTTTCAAGTAATCTACTAATTGCTTGTTTGATTGATTTAAAATATTTTCCTTATATGCAGAAGAAGGGATTTTAAATGTATAATTTGGATGAGAGAAAGTATTTTTAGGCTGTAATGCTTGATATATAAATTGCCAAGCTACCTCTGGTGCCCCGCATTCTTTAAATGTACATTGTATTTCACCGTTAGCATCTGTTATTACATTTTGTATAACTTTTTTTTCACTAAAATAGAAAATGTTTTTTTCTAAAGCGCTGTTTTTACTTATCTGTACTTCAATAACAAACCCTGTAGTTAAACAAATACGAAAATATTCTAAAAGTTGTTTGTCACATAATGTTTCATCTTCTTTTATTATGAGTAGCTCTTCGTTTGTCCAATTCTCGTACATTACATCCAATTCTTTGTCTATTTCCTCATCTGATCAATTTTCAAAGGGGTTCTCAATTCCAATCATCGTTTCATGGTCAAATATACCAGTTAATACATATACTTCTTTATTTGATAAAATAAGAGGTTCAATAGTCAAGTAGTCCCACTCCCTAGTGTAATATGTAATCTCTAGGAAATATAATACAATAAAAAAATGATTCAATCTAGTAATTACCAACGTTTAAAACTAAAAACTAAAAAAATTCTAACAACAAAAAAGAAAGAGAATTAATACATATTTTTATAATAATAATGTCTTTTCACTTCATAATTTTTATTTTGTCAGCTAAAAAAAATAGAAGTATTGTCCCATATAAGACAATACTTCTATTTTCACTTAAAAATCACATAATAAAATTCCCATTACCTCGTCCAATACTATATCTGGATTTACTACCGCTTTTTCCGAACACCATCCTATCAAGCCATCTGGTCTAATTAATACAGCACCTCCATTCTCTATACCATATAATTTGCTAAAAATATCTTCTTGAACAATAAAGTCTCCACTTAAGCCAACACGATACCCTTTTATATTTATTCCTAATTTGGCTGAAACAGTATGTGCTGCTTCAGCCCAAGAACTATTTTCTACTCTTGTAAGTAATACAAAACTGTTACCGAATAAGTCTAATATAGAAACTTCCTTCCCTTCATACGTTCCCCATAAATGTGGCGCTCGCGTTCCAGGTCTTCCGTTCAACTCTATGCTATCCATTCTATGTGGAGTGACTGAATTATCTATAATCGCCTCTGAACAATACTGATATCCAACTGTAACAGCTAAACCATCCATATTATTCAAACTGCCTTCCTCTCTATTCGCAGCACGAAACAGTAAACTACTTGCATAAGCTGTCGTTAATTTTGCAACAGAGTGTCTCTCTTCATGATATGTTTCTAACAGTTTTGGTTTTGCCTTCCCTTTTATAACAGCCGCTAATTTCCAAGCTAAGTTATGTGCATCTTGTATTCCTGTATTTGAACCAAGTCCTCCTGTTGGCGGCATAATATGTGCTGAATCTCCAACTAAAAAGGTTCGATTTTCTTGAAATTTCACCGCTGTACTTTCGGCCGCTTCCCACGGTAAAACACTTAATATTTCTGATTCAACATTTGTACTTCCAATTGCTATTTGAATAATTTGTTTACAACGTTCTATAGTGAAGTCCTCTAGCCCCTCTCCTTTTAATGGATCGTAGGCTACATGATAAATCCATTTTTTTACGTTATCAACCGGGATAAGTGCACCAAGAACCTCCGGATGAACTACCATCGAAAAACCGAATGCGTCTCCTTGTATAAACTCACTTAAGTCTGCTTCAAAATAAATATTCATATAATAGCCACCAATGGTTCCACGCCCCTCAGTTTTAATCCCTAACTGCTCACGTATTTTACTTTTCGCTCCATCTGCTGCAATTACATAGTCACAATGTATGACACTTTCTTTTTCTGTTTCACGATTTCGAATCTTTGCTTTTACCCCGTTTTCATTTTGTTCAAATGAAACTAATTCATGATAAAAAGATAGTTGCCCGCCTAGCATTTTCGCTTCTTGTAACATCATCTCTTCTAAAATAATTTGATAACACGCAGTTTGTTTTGATGGACTAATCTTTTCTATTTTTTGAAGTAACTCTTCATCGTTTCCGTATTGCGTCGCTCTCATTTGTTCCAATTCTTCTTTATTCGCCTCAGCTATTGTATGAACCGCTATTCTTCCTCGGCAGTTCTCTAATGCTTTACCTGCCAATTTAATTCTTTTTTCCAAGCCTAATTCTCGAAACAACTCCATTGTACGTAAAGTAAGACCGCCTGCTTTCGGATGAATGGCAGTAGACGGATGCCTTTCAATAAGTAAGTACTCAATGTTATGTTTTGCAAGAAATAACGCAGACGCTAACCCAGATAATCCCCCTCCAACAATTAAAACTGGTACATAATTCGATTTCATATATTTACCCTCCACATCATTGTTCTGAGCTCAGTGACATAAATATAATCAAAAAAACATTAAAATATAGACTTATATTTTATTTTGAATTATCATATAGATAGATTACGCCCCAAAATTCCTTTTACTTTTTCATACATCTATAATCCACCTGAATTGTGTCTGTATGAAAGTGTAAAACAAAAGAACGTACTTTACGTTGAACCATGTTCTATCGTAAAAATCAAAAATAATACAAACATTATAAGCGATTGTAACCTTATGGATTATACAAGGTTACGACCGCTTATTTTATTGTTACATCATTTTTTGTTTTTAAAACCTCATCTATTGTGTTATGTAGTCCTTCCAATCCCTTTTCTATCTCCCTATAATTTTCAACAATAAAAAATTCATTCGTCTCGATTTTCTTTCTCAATATTGCACCTCATACAACAATCATGTAGCATTACCGTATCGAAGTAATGGTTCATCATCTTAAACCTTTCGACTAATTACCTGGAGGCAAAGTGATTGAAATGAATAAACAAGAACAATTAAATATTATAAAAAAAGATTTTATTGATTCTCAAAAAGTATTATTGGCAATTGGTGATGAAACACGTCAAGCTATTTTATTAGTGCTAATGGAAACGGAATGTCAAACAGGATTACGTGTAGGAGAAATCACGAAGCAAACACACCTTTCCCGTCCAGCCGTATCACATCACCTCAAGATTTTACGAGAAGCTGGCATTATTTTAATGAGAAAAGAAGGTACAAAGAATTTTTATTATATTGATATACGTACAAAATTAGGTTTATTAAAAAATCTTGTATTAGATATTGAGAAGCTATTGCAAAACTTTTATTAAAACTTGGAGGTATAAGAAATGAAAGCAATGATAATTGATAAGTACGGAAAAGTCCCAATGCGTATGGCAGAGGTACCTACTCCTGAAATTAATGAGTATGAAGTGCTCGCAGAAATTCATGCAGCTAGTATTAATCCAATTGATTTTAAAATACGCGATGGAAAAGTGAAGATGTTGCTTAAATATGAGATGCCCCTAATCCTTGGTAATGACTTTTCCGGTGTCATCGTAAAGGTTGGGGCAAAAGTGACTAACTTTAAAGTCGATGATGAAATATATGCACGCCCAAGAAAAAATAAGATTGGTACTTTCGCGGAGTATATAGCCATTCATGAAGATGATATAGCTTTAAAACCGAAAAATTTAAATTTTGAGGAAGCTGCTTCGATTCCACTCGTTGGCTTAACATCATATCAAGCATTACATGACATCATGCAATTACAAAAAGGACAAAAGATTTTAATTCACGCTGGATCCGGTGGTGTTGGTACTTTCGCTATTCAGCTAGCAAAAATAATGGGTGCCATTGTTACAACGACTGCTAGTGAAGCTGGTGCGAATTTAGTAACGTCTCTTGGCGCAGATGAAATTATTAATTACAAAACAGAGAAATTTGAAGATATACTAAAAAATTATGATGCCGTATTTGATACAATCGGCGGTGCAACACTTGAAAAATCATTCAATATTATAAAAAGCGGAGGAAACATTGTTTCCGTTTCAGGCATGCCGAACGCTCGCTTCGGTAAAGAATTTGGTTCAGGATTCTTTAAAACTCTCTTATTTTCATTAGCCAGCAAAAAACTTACTGCACTTGAAAAAAAGCATAATGCTCAATATTCATTTTTATTTATGAAGCCAAGCGGGGATCAATTACGTACTATTGCAAACTATATTGAAGCTGGACAAATCAAACCTGTAATCGATCGAGTTTTTCCTTTTGAAGATGCGCAAAAAGCAATGGAATATTCAGAGTCTGGAAGAGCAAAAGGAAAGATAATTGTAAAAATTAAGTAATAATAAAAACTCCATTTTTTTTAAAATGGAGTTTTGTATTTACTGTTAAATAGACATAGTGCAATGAAGTCCTTACAATAGATTGCAAGGGGAAATATTATATTATACTTTTAGTTAACTTTACAAAGAATATATACGTACAAATACATAATTTAAAATACAAAAAGGAGGAGATACAATGACTAAAAATAATGAAACAGGTTGGAATTTAGATAATAGTTATACGACTTTATCACAATCATTTTATACAGAAATCCCCCCTACTCCCGTAAGTTCACCGGAGTTAGTTAAACTAAACCATTCATTAGCGATATCTCTTGGCTTAACCCCTGAAGAACTGAAAAAGGAAGCTGAAATTGCCATTTTCGCTGGCAATGGACTTCCAGAAGGAGCTCATCCATTAGCTCAAGCATATGCTGGTCATCAATTCGGACATTTTAATATGTTAGGCGACGGTCGTGCTCTTTTAATTGGCGAACAAATTACTCCTTCAGGTGAGCGTTTCGATATTCAACTGAAAGGTTCTGGCCCTACTCCCTATTCACGCCGAGGAGATGGCCGTGCTGCACTCGGTCCGATGCTACGTGAATATATTATTAGTGAAGCAATGTATGCACTTGATATTCCGACTACTCGCAGTTTAGCAGTTGTTACAACCGGGGAACCAACCTATCGTGAAACAAAATTACCTGGAGCAATTTTAACTAGAGTCGCTAGTAGTCATATACGGGTCGGTACATTTCAATATGCTGCAGCTCGTGGTTCAATAGAGGACCTGAAATCACTAGCTGACTATACGATAAAAAGGCATTACCCAGAAATTGAATCTCATAAAAACCGATATACTGCATTACTACAAGAAGTCATTAAAAGACAAGCCAGTCTTATCGCAAAATGGCAACTTGTTGGATTTATTCACGGCGTAATGAACACTGACAATATAACGATCAGTGGCGAAACAATTGATTACGGTCCTTGTGCATTTATGGACAATTACGACCAAGGAACCGTATTTAGCTCTATTGACACACAAGGTCGTTATGCATATGGAAATCAACCATATATGGCCGCATGGGATCTCGCACGACTAGCAGAATCTTTAATACCGATTCTGCACGAAGATGAAGAAGAAGCACTAAAAATCGCTCAAGACGAAATTTCGAAATTTAGCGTACAGTATGAAAACAATTGGTTCCTTGGAATGAAAAAGAAATTAGGACTATTTAGCAACGAAGAACAAGATCAATCACTTATTGAGCAACTTTTAAAAATGATGGAGAAATATAAAGCGGATTATACAAATACATTCCGTTCATTAACTCTCGATGCTATCGAAAATACAGCTCTATTTGAAAGTCCTGAATTTAAAGAATGGTACAAACTGTGGCAATCTCGATTAGAAAGACAAGAACAATCAAAAGAAAACGCCTACGAGATGATGAAAAATAATAACCCATCAATCATCCCGAGGAACCACCGTGTAGAAGAAGCACTAGAAGCAGCTGTTACAAATGACGACTATAGCGTATTGGAGAAACTCCTTGAAGCTTTATCAAATCCTTATGCGTATTCTACAGATCAAGAAGAATACTGCATTCCGCCTGCACCGACGAATCGCCCTTATCGTACTTTTTGTGGGACTTGATTAAAAATTTGTTTTTATTTTAACCCAAAATTTATTAAGTTAACTATTAATCACAAACTTAAAAGTTGCTTTCAATATTGAAAGCAACACATTTAGTATCCAACCTTAAACAAGTCACAAATTATAATTTGTGACTTGTTTAATTACCCACGTTCAATAGAAGGTTTGTTTTGCAGGCATCGTTGTATCTTCAGAGACAGCATATGGATTTTCATTAGGTTTTATAATTATAAACGTTCCACCATATCCACTGTGAGCTAATTTATTGCAAAGACCTTCTACCATAAAACCCCATAACTCCAGCTGCTATTCCCATTATAGATAATCCAAGTTTTTTCTTTATTTTAATGCTTCTTTTTCAAATATTCTCTTTTTTATTTCATAACTCATAAAAAAATACTTTTCTGCTTTTTCTATATTACCTACTTTATGAAACTCTAATGCCAGACTTTCAGTATATTCGTGAATATACTCCGATAAATTTTTTCTTTCAAAGTAAGAAAAACCTTCAAGAATAATTTTTTCTATTTTTCCTACCTCTAAATGCTGACAAAATCCCTTTAGAATTAAAAAGTGATATCTATATTCATCATTTTTTAATTCCTCACAAACCTTCAATCCACTTTCAATTAATTCCTTCGCTTTTTCTATTTCACCTAATTTATAATATTCTCTTGCCTCTAAAAAAATTGCCTTATAATGAGTAGGCATTTTTTTAGAAACCTCAGATAAGTGTCTAATTGCTAAAACTGAAAGATTTTGACTCGCATACAATAAACCTAAATTATGTCTGATTCTTAATACTAACATTTCTGCATCATTTTTTTGTAAAATGTTTATTGCTGACGCAATATATTCCTCACCTTTATCATGCTGCTTTAATTCCGAAAAAGATAATCCTAATATATTTTCGCACAGCGCTATGTTCACTTCATACCCTGCTTGTTTAACAAAGATATCTCTTGCCTTTGAAGCGTATTCAATAGCTGAATATGCGTAATGCAAGTGGTATTTTAATATAGCAACTCTATAATTAAACTCTGCATATTCAATTTCATCTGAAATATACTCTAATAACCCTTCAGCTTTTTCAAAATAGTTGCTAGCTTCACTATAATTAGTAAGAATTGTATAATGAATGGCTTTGAATAAATAATAATAATAATTAGAATATTCATCATTTGGTTTAGGCAATGCATCTATTTTATCAAAAGCTTTTTTCAAATTACCTAAACCATCTATTAGCACTTTATATCGAAATTCTAACAGATAATAGTGAAATGAAACCTTTATATCTGATTCGATAATATAAAGCTTTTTATCGATCTCTTCTTTTAATTTTTTTGCTTCACTTATACGTTGAGCTCTAATATCTCGATACCAATCATTCAGCATCTTATTAATTAATTCATTGCCAGTGATTTGTATATTCATCAAATCCACTCTCCTTCTTTTAATTATCATAAAAATAACATAATTCGATTATTTATATCTATCTATATATATATTTCTCAACAATTGAACGAAATTCATTCACTGAATTTTGTTCAATATTTTAATAGACCCGCTGTAAATATGAATACTTTTTCTTATAACCTCTGAATATGAGTATCCTTAAAATCCGTCTCATATTTCAATCCATATCCAAACATTCGATCCATTCCAATATGTGCTGTCCATATTAAGCCAATCATTATAACGATATCCATCTTAAAATAGACACCTATTAGAACAATTAATATGGATATGATATATGTGTGACATACATTATATATTTTCGCACCAACGTGATTATTAATACCATATGCTAACATTGATAGATCCGGCGCTAAAAGGAATACAAAAAATATAATCCAACTAAACTCATATATCGAATACATATAAATCGTGGCTAAAAATACAACCATTCCTTCAAAATGTACAATACGTTTTTGCATTATTTATCATTCCTATTTTTCTATATTTATTGATACATTTTCATCGCTGAAAGTATTCTTTGTATTTTTTGACCAGATGGTTGCTAATATTGGCCCTGCAATGTTATGCCATACTGCCGCTAATACACTCGGGAGTGCAGCAACCGGTCCAAAATGTGCTGTCGCCAGCGCAACACCTAAACCTGAATTTTGCATTCCTACTTCTATTGAAATAGCCCTTCTTGTCCCTTCGTCTAGTCCAAGTACGAACGCAGTTATATATCCGAGCAAAAAACCGAAAGCATTATGGAGCATCACCGCAATAAAGATAAGAAGTCCTGAAGAAGTAATGCTACTTACATTTGCTGAAACAACTGCAGAAACAATTATGATAATTGCTACAACTGATATTAAAGGAATAACAGTCATTCCTTTATTAACGATATGAGGGAAAAACTTTTTCACTACTAGTCCTAAAATAATAGGCACAATAATGACTTGTACGATAGAAAGAAACATGGACATAGCATTTACTGGCATCCATTGCCCTGCAAGTAATAGTAGAATGAGCGGTGTAGCAATTGGTGCTAGTAACGTTGATACTGAAGTCATTGCAATAGACAACGCTAAGTTCCCTTTTGCTAAATAAACCATAACATTTGATGCAGTGCCACCCGGTACTGAACCGAGCAACACTAACCCAGCTGCTAATTCCGCTGGCAGATTCATAACGTAGGCTAGTACGTATGCGACAAGTGGCATAATAATAAACTGAGCACATACACCGATAATAACTGGTAATGGTTTTGTAGCTATGATTTTGAAATCAACAGCCTTCAATGTTAATCCCATCCCAAACATGACAACCCCAAGTAAAATCGTTATGTAACTAGTTAACCCGAGAAATGGCGCGGGAATGAAATATGCAACAGCTGCAATACAAATAACCCAAAATGCAAAATACTTTCCAGCTATATTACTTATCGCTTCTAGTACTTTCATCCACTCAGCCCCTATCTTTTAATTGAAACACCTTATTCGGATTCAAAATATTTTGCGGATCAAGAGCTTTCTTTATTTTCTCCATTACAAATAATGCCGCCCCATGTTCTTCTTCTTGATACTTTCGTTTTCCGATTCCAACGCCATGTTCTCCTGTACACGTTCCTCCTCGTTTAAGAGCATACAGAACGATACTTTCGTTTATTTCGTCCGCCTTCTTTACTTCCTCTTTATCATTTGTGTCAATCATTAAGAGTACATGGAAATTCCCATCTCCAACATGACCTAGAATACCGCCAATAAGTCCTACTTTATCTAATACCTCTTTCGCATGTTGAATCGCTCCAGCTAATTCCGAAATTGGCACACATACGTCTGTACTCATTAGCTTTTTACCAGGATAACTATGCACGTAAGAGTACGCTAAGTTATGTCTTGCATCCCACAGTTTATTTCTCGCTGCTGTTTCCGTCTCAAACGTAATTTCTATACATTTATGATCAAGAACGATTTCTTTCGTAAATTCAATATCTTGCTTTAACCCTGCTTCATTGCCGTGAAACTCTAAAAACAGTGTCGGTTCTTCTCTGTAACTTGTTTCATTATAATAATTTACTTGTTTCATAGATAATTCATCAACGAGTTCAATTCTCGCGATTGGAATACCTGCTTGTAATATGTTAATTACAGCTTCTACTGCATCATTTATAGTTGGAAACGATGCCCTCGCAGCCATAACATGTTCTGGTATACCGTATACTTTTAAAGTTAACTCCGTGAAACATCCAAGTGTTCCTTCTGATCCTACGAAAATACCATTTAAATGATAACCTGATGATGACTTCGCCGCTAAATTCCCGGTATGTATTACTCCTCCATCAGCAAGAACGACTTCTAAATCTCGAACTTGATCACGCATTACACCATACTTTACCGCTGTCGTTCCGCTCGCATTTGTAGCAGCCATTCCTCCTAACGTTGCATCAGCTCCTGGGTCTACACTAAAAAATAATCCATACTTTTTCAATTCTTTATTAAGCTGAGAGCGCGTCACCCCTGGCTGTACCCTCACAAGAAAATCCTTTTCTCTTATTTCAAGTATTTTGTTCATAAGAGAAAAGTCCATTGTAATTCCTTTTTCGTAAGGAATTACATGTCCCTCTAAACTGGATCCTACTCCAAATGGAACGACAGCTGTTCCGTGCTGACTCGCTATTTTCATTATCGTGCTAACTTCTTCGGTCGTTTTTGGAAAAACAACTACATCAGGTAAACTACTAACGTGGTAAGATTCATCTTTACTATGTAACTCTCGTACTGTCATATTTATTACTACTCGATCTTCAGGAAGTATGCCTCTTAATTCATTTACTACATGTTCAATTGTTATTTCCATAATCAACTCTCCTTTTTAATTTTAAAACAAGTATACCATCTTTATACAAAATAATTAGAAAAATAAGATTATTTAACCTGAACATACAAAAAAGAACCCGCAGCACGCGCTACAAGTTCTTTTTCACTACATTTTAAACGATTTCTTTATTAACAACATAAACCAAATTAAAGTAACTGCCATCAACGAATGAGAAAACCCTACAATATAAGTTAACCCTTTAAAGTCAGCTCCATTTAACTGAAGAAGCCCTCTCACTGCTAGCGAACCTAACATTAATGTTAATGCAATGTTATGTAAAACAAACCACTTATTAAACCCTTTCACTTCATGAAACGCGAATACTTTTGCTAATCCTAAAGCAATTAAAAAGAAGAAAAAGCCAAGTACAAGTGTATGTGTATGCAAAAGATTTAACAAAGTAGATCCTAAAATCCCTTTATACTTACCATACTCCCTAGCGAAAATCCCTGATAATAAACCGATAATCAAATACGTAAACGATGCATTATATAATTTCTTCATTATGTACCTCCTTGAGTAGAATGTGTAGTGTGTCATATTTAGTAATAATGATAGTTATATAGTAAAAACTCCTAGTCACCTAGGAGTCATTGTATAAGTATCTCACTCTTTACAATCAATCCTAATTATAAAATATCTCTCTATACAAAACAAACGAACTTTATGTGAACAAACACCCCCATTAAAATATGTTGCACTTTTGTTTTACACAATCCATACTAATTGTTATAACTTTTTAAAGGTGGTGTAATAATTGATAGTTCTTGAAACCGAACGTCTAAATCTTCGTTGGTTTGATATAAAAGACGCTTCTTTTATTCTTGAGTTAGTAAACGATCCTGCATGGATTCAGTTTATCGGTGACAAAGGGGTTAGAAACTTAGAAGATGCAAAAAATTATATTGTAAACGGTCCCATCGATATGTATAACAAACTCGGATTTGGCCTTTACTTAGTAGAACGAAAAGAAGATCTCACTCCACTTGGTATGTGTGGCCTTATTAAAAGAGATTCATTAGAAGACGTTGATATCGGATTTGCCTTTTTAGAAACATTCCGTTCAAAAGGATATGGCTACGAGTCAGCTTCTGCAATAATCGAATACGGTGTACAAAAGCTCGGCATGAAACGAATTGTAGCAATTACTTCTATAGATAACATCGCCTCAGGAAAGCTTTTAGAAAAAGTAGGATTACGCTTTGAGAAAATCATTTCAGGGTCTGGAGAAGATTTAAAATTATTTGGGTATAACGCATAGTAAAGAAGGTCGCCGTGAATGGCGACCTTCTTTACTATTTTATTGATTTTGTAATACTATTTTTAGTTACATCATAGTTGCATCAATTCTTGTGATTACTAATATCCCTTTCACATCAATTTTTTGGAACTTTATAGAAATAAAACTTCTACTTTCAAATAAATTATATTAATATATCAAACAAAGGAAGTGAGAATAAATGGATCAACCACTATTTTTGTTAGCTCTTCAATTCATTGCATTTGTATTAATCATTTGTATCGTATATGGAATCTTGTACAATACCGTATTAAATTTAAATATGCCTAAATGGACTGCACATATGGTAGCTACGGTCTTTTCCCTTGGTATTGCCTATCAAGCTTTTATAAATTTCATTTGAAAAACTTTTGTAGCATTTACTTCTACAAATATTGTTGATGCAGTAAAATTTGCAAAAAAAGTAGAATTGCAATTTGAGAGGATTATTTCAAGATCAGGAAATGTAACCATTTTTTATAAAGTCTGTCTAGCGCAAAATAGTGATGAAGTTATTTCCGCTGAAAATGTGTTTGCATAACAAGGAATGAATTTAATTGATCCTGCAAAAATTTTATTTTAATTCTGGTTCTATTGTTTGAAATCGTTCTAGGGTACCATTTGTGTGGACTTTAAAAATTTTCATTTGCGCACCAAAATATTGCGTTAAGTAAAATGTATCACCAGTTATTAAATTTCCAATCTTCCAATCAGGTTGATATGTACTTTCCTTGGAACTTTCTAAATCCCCGTTCATTATTAAATCGATATATAATGTAGATGAACTACGCAACATTTTCGTTAAAGATAGTCTATCAACCTCTAACTATCTAATGAACTCAAGTAAACGCATCTTCAGTCATTTTAAGAGGTACAAAAGGCACCCTTTCGGGTGCTTTTTGTATAAAAATTCCAATTTTTTATATTCGATACCAACCACGAACCTTTTTAAAATAATAGTATCATTATGTCTCCTTTTTAGAGATTATTTTTAATTACCTTGAATTTTTTGCACCAGAACCGGAAAATCCCTGACTACTCGAAATATCAACTATCAAGTGCTAATATTCAATAACGCGTACTGAAAATGATTAAACATTTTTATAAACCAGCGGAACGTTTAAGAAATCAATTTTTCTCTTATCGAAATTTAATTAGCTTACAGTAATACAGTGGTCATATATTTTTAAGAATAACGGAAGAATATATAGAAATTGCTACAGAAATGTGAAGTTTAATTAATTTAGGAGGAACAAACTTGTTTAATCAGCTTGTAAAAATCATACCGAATTTATTTACGATTGGAAATTTATTGTGCGGCGTTTTCTCAATCACCTTGAATATGAATGAATATTTGGGAGTAGCCTCCATTTTCATTTTCTTTTCAGCTGTTTTAGATTTTCTTGATGGAAGAATTGCGAGAAAATTAAAAGTGAACAGTGAGTTTGGCGTAGAATTGGATTCCTTAGCTGATATTGTTAGTTTCGGCGTCGCTCCTGCGCTTTTATTTCATACGATAGCAACACCTTCGATTTTAACTTCTTTAGCATTTATCCTTTTCCCAATAATGGGTGCTTTAAGATTAGCTAAATTTAGTATTAAACCAACTATTGGATATTTTAAGGGGTTACCTATTCCAGCTGCAGGATTATCATTGGCTGGTATGGGATTGTTTTCATATAGCAATGCATGGATTACTTTAATCCTCGCCCTCTTAATGGTAAGTCCCATTAGGTTTAAAAAATTTTAATTGAGGTCACGCCCAACGCCATTAAGGGAGCATTTCAAATGAATTTAACGCGTCAATAAGTATAAAAAAGCAGGACAATAATATTAAATTAAGTGCCATTTGTAAAAATTCAAACCTTGTTTTTAAGACTATTGGGTTAATTCATCGATATGTTGTTCTGGAACGTCAATATACTTTGAACAGGAGCTCCCTTTATCAAGAGAGCTCCTGTTCTTATTTCTTCTTCTTTTCTGTCGGTTGACTTTGTTTAGCAAAATTAGATGAATCATCAAAATTCGGTTGCTTTTTCCCAGCATTATTACTTCTACCTTTTCCCATTTGTAATGCACCTCCCCTCACCCTTACTATTCCCAATAAAAAAATTCTCTTGCATCCAAGAGAATTTTTGATTGGGTTCTTATTGATAATACCTAAGTACTTCCAACACTGCCATTCGATAAAAGATGGATCCAATGTCAAATTCTTTAATGCTGAAACAAACATTACATTTTCATATTTAACTGGATAATCAATTAATAATCCTAATGTATTTCCTGAAGCTGCAACAATTATGCTTTCCTTGTCTAACACGTCATCTATAACTTCTTTTAATTATTCTTACCTGTCATATAATATTTTCCTACGCGTTGAGATTGCATGTTGTATAAGGAAGCCCTTCTTTTTTCCATGCAATAAATCCCCCCTTTAAATTCACTACTTCCTTTATACCAGCTTTTTGTAAAATGCTAGCTGCTATAGCTGAACGCAACCCGGTTCGACATTGTAAAACTATTGGGCAATCTTTTGGTATAGAATCTATCTTCTCAAATAGATTACCTAAAGTAATATGTATTGCATCATGAAGGTGTCCTTCCTCCCACTCTTTTTTACTACGCACATCGATAACCTTAACACTTCTATCTTTTATATGCCGATATAATTCAATTGATGTTTTTTCCTTGTAACTTTCTAATATATCAAATTTTTTTATTACTTTTAAAGGTACAAAAGCAACAATATTATCTAGCCCAATAGATTCAAAGTCCCTAATGACTTCCTCCACTTTAACCTTTTCCTCATCTAGAATGATTAAAGTCTCTGTTTTATAATCTAGTAACCATCCACACCAAGTTGTAAAAGAATTGTTATAAGGTATGTTAATTGATTTTTCAATGTGACCAGAAGCAAAACTCTCTACATCCCTTATATCAACTATTTGCTGAACACTCCTCATAACTTCTTGGAGTTCTTCTACTGTATTAATAGTAGTAATCTTTCTCTTCTTACGAATTGGAGGACCATACTTATTTAAATTCTTCATTAATGAAAAATACTTTGGAGGCTCTGGCTGTCCCGTCAATAAAATCGATACAAAATCACTTTCTTCATTACATTGAAATACCCAATTGAACATCTTTTCATAACCTAATGTAGAAGTTGGAATTGCTCCTAATGCTTTTCCGCATGCGCTTCCTGCACCATGTGATGGCCATATTTGCAAATAATCAGGGAGTATTTTTACTTTTTGTATAGAATCAAATAATTGTTTCGCTCCTATTTGTGCTGTATCTTTCATACCAACAGCTGTTTCTAATAAATCAGGTCTTCCTATATCTCCTACAAATATAAAGTCACCTGTGAAAATCCCTATCGGTTTATCATTCGTAAAATTATTTTGACTTGTATCAGTTACTAAAAAAGAGATACTTTCAGGCGTATGCCCTGGGGTGTGAATTACATTAAATTTTATATGACCTACTTTAAACTCTGTGCCTTCATTAACTAATTTGTATCGACCTTCGTTAAGATATTGATATTTCCAATCACAATCTCCTTCATCAGATACATATAAATTTGCATGATAAAGATAAGAAAGTTCTCTAGACCCAGAAAGAAAATCGGCATGAATATGAGTCTCAGCCGCAGCAATTACTTCCATCCCCTCTTTCTTAGCAAATTCTATATATTGTTCTATATAGCGGCTAGGATCAATAACAATTGCTACGCCTTCCTTCTGACAACCAACTAAATAGGAAGCATGAGCTAATTTTTCATCATAAAAATATTTTAAAAGCATAACTATTCCCTCCGAATACTTATTTCAAATTACTTTTCAATTTTTACAACTACTCTCTATCTTTCCTTACATAATCCCTTTCAACATTAAATTCCAATACATATATGGCAACATATATCTTTTAAGTAAAAACATACTATACCGTTCTTTCGCTTGATTAAATGGAAACGTTTCTTGTGGCTCATGTTCATAGTTAAATTCAGCGAGTATAAGACTTTTATATCCTGTAACAATCGGACATGATGTATATCCATCATATTTAGCCTGCAAGTCTCTTCCGTTAAGTACGTCCATAATATTTTGTTTTAAGACAGGTATTTGCTTTCGAATTGCTGCTCCAGTTTTAGAGGTAGGTAAATTGGTACAATCTCCAAGTCCGAAAATATTCTTATACTGTACATGCTGCAAAGTATAAGGACTTATATCTACCCAGCCCTGATGATCACTTATCTCACTTTCTTTGATAAAGTTAGGTGGTCCCATTGGTGGAACAACATGTATCATACTATATGGTACTGTTTCTCTTTTCATTGTTTGCATATCTTCAAAAATTGCTTCTCTTTTTTCAGCGATAATCTCTACTAAGTTTTTATTATAGTTCGTTATAATTTGCTTTCTTTCTAGTACTTGTTCTAAAGTATTTGCATATCGCGGAACCTGAAAGATGTTACTGTTTGCAGAATAAAACATTACTTCACTTCTGTTTCTTACACCACTATTACAAAAATACTCCTCTGCTAAATACATAATTTTTTGTGGAGCACCACCGCATTTAATAGGAGTATTAGGGTGGGTAAAAAGCGCATTTCCTCCTTTAAATTTTTCGATTTCTCTCCAAGTAGAATCAACATATGTATAAGAATAATTGCTACATACCCCATTAGTCCCAATAGATTCTTTTAAGCCTTTAATACCTTCCCAATTTATTTGTATACCAGCTGCTACAATAAGAATTTCATACTCAAGCAGCAGTCCGTCATCTAACAGTATCTTATTTTCATCCGGAAATAACTTAACAACACTTTTAGGGATCCACGTTGCCCCTTTTGGAATAAGCGATTCTTGATCACGCATTGTACTTTCCTTTGAAACAATTCCTCCCCCCACTAAACTCCATAGTGGCTGAAAATAATGTTTTTTTGACGGATCAATAATCGCTATACTTTCTTTCAATAGGGGGATATTTCTTAATAAATGTGCAGTAGAAGATATTCCTGCAGTCCCAGCACCAATTACAATAATTTTATAAGTATCTCTGGTCTTCATTATCCTCTTCCTATCTAAAATTGATTTTTAAATTAACTAATTAGTAGCCATTTTTTCATCGTAGTAACATTATTATAAGTTAAAAACATCATAGATTTATCTGATTTAAATGAAAATTTCGTTAATTTCACCATCAACATTACTATATGCGTAAATCCCCTATGTTACTTCCATATTTTAGTTTTAATATTAAAACTATATATTTTTATATAAAATAAAAAATATATTAAAATACTTTTCATGAATCCGGATAAGTAATGTTTAAAAAACAACATCTAACATCTTAGATGTTACAATAAGTAAATTCACATACTTCACAAATATGAAAAGTATTAAATATCACTTAAGTTTCGTTACTTTTTTCTGTATATATTGATAAAAAATTGTGAAATTTTATCGCATTATGCAAGACATTTAATATCAAATATATTACTTTTACTATGAACTAAATGTGTTTATAGGAAGTGTATAGATAAATAAAGTGCTAAATTGACTCTTATGCAGTAATGACTGTTTAATTTATCTAAAAATTGAAAAAATATGTGTAGATATATATCATTTAAAATACATATATAATTAATTTTAATTTTCCGACACGTTTTTCACATAGTTCTTAAACCAGTTTTTTGCGTGCATTATGAAAAAAATTGTACCGTGTCAATCTTAAAAAATTATATATCATAACTTTAAGAGAGGAAGGAAAACTATGAAGATGAAACGAAAAATCATGATGACAACGGCACTTG
Organism: Bacillus sp. GC_Bacil_1; assembly: GCF_026540675.1. Classification (NCBI taxonomy): domain Bacteria; kingdom Bacillati; phylum Bacillota; class Bacilli; order Caryophanales; family Bacillaceae; genus Bacillus; species Bacillus sp. GC_Bacil_1. Next base: position 171,584 of record NZ_JALNUG010000013.1, on the reverse strand, counting down.
CAGCTACGTTAGCTACAGGTGCACTACCTACTACCTCGGTGTTTGCTGCAGAAAAGGAGGCTCCTATTCAACAAAAAGAGGCACAATTGAGTATTCAACCTTTTGCACAAAACAATTTGGAAACAGCCGTTCAAGCTGCCTTAAATGGTCCAGAAGTCAAAAAAATCAAAGTATTTGAACATGAATTTAATGTAAAGGAAATAGAAGTAGTAAATCTAGGTGCAGGAAAAAAATATGTTAAGGGGCAAATCTCTCATCATTTAAGTTTTCGTCCAGATGATCAATTTTATTATGAGTTTACAGTACAAGATGGAAAGGTACTAGATAAACCTGTATTTAATATTGATAGAGGTGGTTGGACACCATTTGCTGCTCCACTTTTATCAATTCTTGCTGCGTATAATGGAATTCCAGTTAATCCAAATGATTTAAATGCACTTGGTCAGCAGATTGGTAAAGTTATAGATGGAAGCTGGGAACATGCAGCCCAATCAATTGCAACTGTAGTTAGTCTAAGTTTTAATGAGTAGAATTTTTCAATTTTTATTAGCAGTGTAGAGATCCGCTTTTTGTAATCAGCCTTGTTATAAGAGATTCTAAAACAGCTATTAATAAATTTTTACCACTCAATCACATTATCTTGATTTGTTTACCACCTTATCATTCATTATATGTCACAAAATAGAAGTCTTTTTTAGGACTTCTGTTTTGTTTGTATTCAATACGATAAACAGTTGTTTTTTGGAGGCTATACTTCGAGTTTTCAAGAATCCGCTTGGCTATTAGGGACAATTTATAATAAAAAATTATTAAAGTCTCAAATAACTTACTCCTCCTATTGTTAATTATTTTTAAATACAAAAATTTATTATCTTAAGAATGAAAAACAATAAATATAGTAAAAAATCATATAACAATTGTTTAAAGGTCAGGAGAGAAAAAATGAACAAAATAAAAATGAGAAATTTCTTTAAAATTAGCATCCTTACTTGTATTACACTAGCAAGTTTAAGTACACCATCTACTATTTTAGCTGATAGTCATCCAGGTTACTCCTATGAATCCAATATAGGGTATCAAAATCCATCGTGGATGTCGAAAATAGAAGGTTCAACAAAAATAAGTGAAATATCTATTCCAGGGACTCACGGTACGATGGCTTTACATGGAGCGAGTTTTCTTGATGAAAATTTGACAAGAAATCAAACTATGAGTTTATCCCAACAATTAAATTCCGGAATTCGATATGTAGATATGCGTGTTAAACGTGTAAAAGATTCTTTTGCAATGTATCATGGCGTTGTAAATCAAAAAGCAGTGTTTGAAGATGTATTAAAAGAGACCATTCAATTTTTAAAAGATCATCCAACAGAAACAATATTAATGCGCTTAAAAGAAGAAACTAATCCTGAAAGTGGATCTCTATCATTTGAGGAGATATTTTTAAAATATAAAAACGTTAATGCTTCATATTTTTGGGATCCTAATTCCGTACCAACTTCAGATAGAAATAACCCTACTTTAGGAGATACCCGCGGAAAAATTGTAATCTTACAAAACTTTACATCCGCTCAATTGTACGGGATTGATTACGAAGGTTTAAATATACAAGATAAATTTGAAATTGGAAGCGGACCAGACGAAATATATACAAAATGGATTGCGATAAAAAACCATCTACAAAATACAAATATTAATTTTAATAATGGAAAAATTTATCTCAACCATTTTAGTGGTACGGGAGGCGCAGCCGCATTTTTAAATAATGTATATCCTTGGTTTGTTGCAAGCGGAAAAGAGAGCAGGAATACTGACAGTAGTCCTAAATTGATTCAAACGAATTCCACTAATGCGTGGAGTGATTTCCCTCGTGATAGAAACGGACAAGTATACTATGGGGGGATGAATACACTTGGGACCGAACTCTTACAACAAGGCGCAATTAAACATTCTGGTATCATCGCAGCTGATTTTCCCGGTCCAGGTTTAATTGATAGTATCATTAAATTAAATGGTATACATTCAAATGAAAAAGAAATATTAATTTCACAAATATCATCTGAATCTAGTCCTTTATCAGGGCAACAAAATCGATCCAGCCAAAACTTTAAAATTGATAGTTTACCTGTAGGTACCAAAGAATTAAAATGGGTTATTGAGCCTTCAGAAAAAGATTATCCTTCTACTATTTCTTTCAATGTAATGATTGATGTTTCCCTAGGAATAGATTCTACTCGTTGGAAAAATATTTCACATGAATCTAGGACTGAAGCTTACACAAATACTAAATATTATATTGCAAGTCCAATTGGTGCCACTAGAAAATTCACAGTGAAAATATACGCTATTACAAATTAGAAAAAAAGAATCCCAATGGAATTCCATTGGGATTCTTTTTTAATTTCATTTCGTAAACATTAGGATGGCGTTTAAATTTTATCCCGCATTAACGGGCGCCCGTAAAAGCCCGATTGGTGAGGGATGATAATCAGTGGGGGATGAACAAAACCTTCACTGATTAAAATTTCACTTTATTAACATATCATTTAATCCATTAGATAATTATATTTGGAACGGCCCTTAATTTTTAAAGAGCAATCCAAATTTGTTAACTACCTTTTTCAGCTTATCATTTATTCAAAACTGGCTTCCAAAGCGATAAAGCAAAAATCCAATTTGAGTCGCCATTTCCTTGATGATTTTGAACCGCTTCGTACACTTTCCCCTCATGTATTACTCTATCACCTTTAGTATATGCTTTTCTTGCATCCCATTTTTCATATGCGGAATCCTCTAACTTTGTTGTTACATTCAAAACATCACTTCTACTAGATTCATTTCCAGCTAAATCAACCGCCGTCACTACATATTTATACGATGTATTAGCCTTCAAATCTTTATCCATAAAGGATGTATTAGCCGCCGTCCCAATTTTATTCATAACCCCAGCGCTTTCTCTATATACAATATAATGGTCAACACCTACATTATCTTCTGACGGACTCCACATCAAATCAACAGTTGTCGCCGTTGTACCCATACTATGTAATCCTTTTGGTTGAGCTGGAGCCTCTATATCTGGGATTGCATGTGTTGTCTTAACCTTTAGTTTTTCACTTTCTTTTGATATGTTTCCAGCAGAGTCTAATGCCTTTATTGTATAAGTATATTCCGTATCTGCTTTTAGTTTTTTATCAATAAAAGTTGTACCTGGTACCGTATTAATTACTTCTCCATTACGTAACACTTGATATTCTTTTACACCTATATTATCAGTAGAGGCCTTCCATGTTATTTCAACACTATTGGCAGAAACTTTAGAGGCATTTAATTCAGTTGGTTGACTTGGAGCTACTGTATCAGGTGTTTCATTATTTACTAAATTTACATCAATTACATTATAAAAGGCATTTGACGTATCTGCTACATCCCATACAGCTAAAATAACATGATAACCATTACGATCAGTTGGTACATTAATTGTATGTGTTAAATTATTTGATGCGGCCGAACCGTCATGTTTTACAGTTCCAATTGGTTCTAATTCCGCACGTGTTAATGGTTTATTAGGATCCCATCCTTTTTTTGTAATGTAATAATGCCATTTACTTGTAGAATGTGCTGCTGTATATTTCCATGTAAATGTATTTTCTCCACCCTTAATTGTGTTTTTGAACCAACGATTTGTTGTTTGTTGGTCAAGAGTTCCTCCAAATAGTCCTCCTGCCGAAGCGATTTTACCATCAATCGGTCCACCATCGGGAAACCCTTTAGGTGCTTCTAGACTTTGAGGTTCATACATTACATTTCCACAATTTAAATTTAATGCCCCATAATTCTGACTACATAAAGCAGCACGACTACTCGGCTTTTCAACAAACCCGTGTGCATACGCACTTTGAGGAGTCATTGTGATTGCTGTCATGCCTGCAGCCAAAACACAAGCACCAATCCCCTTTTTACTTGTTCTTAATCTTTCCAATTTAGATGTTAATTTCAATTTCATTTTTGTCCCCCCAATATATTGCTTTCGCTAATATAATAGCAATATAGGGATAAACGAACAAATCGTCAATTAATATATTAATATCTCTCATAAATTGGTACATTTATTATTATTTTTAATCTCCTATAAAAATAAAGTAAATACAATTAAGCAATTTTGTAACATTATGTATTAAAAGAAGAATAAAAACTTCATTTAATTTCACAAAAAATTCAAATATTAAAACAAAAAAATTCCTCATGTAGGAAAAATAAATTTTTTATATTACAAAAAGCAAAAAAGTCTAGAAGAAACCGATTATATCCGTTTCTTCCAGACTTCCGCTACTTTTATACCACTCACAAATTCTTTAACCTTAAACATATACACTTGAGGTTAAAACACATATAATACCCCTACTAATTCAAACTAACGCTTAATTACTTATAAAATAACTTAAGGTATCTAGCTTAACTGTATTTTCTTTATTAATAGCTATTTTCTATCCTGTATTTCCTTACTTTAAACAGATTATCAAGAAATTGTTAATGTTTAAGAAAAGAGAAAAGGTTTAAAAATAGAAAAGATTTAAAAATAAAATTTTAACTATCACATTCTAATAATTTATTGTGTTATTTTTATCTAATAAGGCACAGAAACAAAGGATGAACTTCAGTGTGCTTGAGAAAAGTTCTTAGGGTGAAACGTTTAAAGGGTATTTTAGTACTGAGTTTTTATTAAATGTTCCTGTACCTAATATTTAAATTAACGTATGTCAAAATATTTTACAATACGAGTGTTAAACGTTACATATTTCTATATAAAATGATACATTTCATCAGCACGCCTCCCTAATATTTATGCTAAATATAGAAAATTCAGCTCGTTAGGATTTAATTTTAGAATTCTCATAAAAGCATATGATAGATTAGGCACGTAATTGTCACAAATTAATAGTCTATCTACTTTTTAATTACCTATGAAAACTTTATTATCGCTTTATTATTTACTCCTAAACCAAAGAACATCTATACCTACAACTTCTTAAAACTCTTTTAGATAATCTTTCAAAAGATTTGATAGTTTTATATTTTATATTTTTTTATTGTACATTTTTGCATTTGATGTTAGGATTATGCCTATTAAAATTGAATCGTAACGATTCTTCTTTATAATTTCCACATTTTAATTGTTAAATAAAAATATAGATTCTGATATATATATTCAAAATCAGACCTACAATATCTTTATTTTACAATGATTTCGTGGCATACCTTTAGAATGGAAAGATATATGCAACAACGTGTTAAGGGGTTACAGGAGGAACAAAAATGAGAGACTTTTTTGATGATAAGTACAAAAATATTGAATTAAAAAGGAGGTTAATCAATTTAATAAGTGAAATTAGCGAATTCAAAGGAAAATTAGCTGCTTATCAGGAACAAAACCCTGACATATTTAATAGTTTAGAAAAAACTATACCACTACATTACATAAAAAATTTCACAACTATTTATGAGGATATAAAAGTTCCTAATAAAAGATTAAAAGAACTTATTTTAGATGATATAGTACCTCAAAATATTTCTGAAGATGCTATTTTCTGCTATTATCAAACACTTTCTTTTGTACATAAAAACTCCTGTACTTTATTAATTAATCCAGCAACTATACAGGAATTACATTTTCAACTAATACATTATATTACCTCTGACAGTGCCAAATGGCGTGAAAAACCTTTTATTATTCCAGGAGTTCCAGAACATGGAATGCACTTGAATAGTTACCGCATTCTTCCGCATGAACTTATCCCACGGTTTATGGAGCAATTATGTGATCAATACAACTCATTAAATACTAGTAAGGGGCTACATTCACTTTTATTAATAGCTCGTTTTATATTAAATTTTTATTGCATAGTCCCTTTCAATCAAGGTAATAACAGGCTGGCATTTATGTTAATGCAATTGCTGTTAATTAAGAGTGGACATACATTTGTAAAATATGTATGTTTGGATAAATATATTAAGAAAAACGAATCTGATTATTACAATTCGATTTATAAATCTTCGGTGAATTGGTACTGCGAGGAACATAATAATAGCTTTTGGTTAAAAACGTTTTTAACCATTATATTAGAGGCTTACAAAGATCTACATAACACAGTTCTAGATTCTATATGTAAACATACTAAAGTTGAGAGAATTCAGGATTTTATACTTAAACAAAAACAACCCTTTACTAAGGAAAGTATTCGTAACACTTATCCAGACATTGCAGAAAGTACAATCAGTAAGGCTTTAAATTCCTTGCAAGTGTTTGGCCATATTAAGCTAGTTACAAAAGGAAGAAACGCAACGTGGATTAAGATTTGACCATACTTTCAATACACATGAGGTTTAAAAATTCAATTATAACCTTATCATTGAATTTCATTTTAATTTTAAGATAATATTACTTTTTTAGTTATTTCTAATTCCAACAAAACATTTTATAGGAAAAGGTCCGCTTTCCCCCGCCTTTTCCTATAATAAAATGAAATATAAACATAGAATGATTGTCGAAAAAAGTCGTATTTTAATATTTTTTCTTTATTTTCTGGTTGTAAACGTTTCACTTTCATGTTACCATCTTAATCAAACAATAGATGGTAATAAAAATGAAAGTATTTCTTTCCCTTAGAAACATATAAACGTACGGTAATATCAAGAAAATAAGGTCAAAGAAATATTTGATACCTACCAAAATAATTAATAGGAATTTTGTCGCACTGTTTTTTCTGATAATTAAGAAAACGCATTTTGTCCCTAAACAAAATTTGTTGGTGCGCAAAATTAAAATACACTAGAACACCCAAATAAATGAAATATCCTTTTTCATTGAGTATGAAGGTATGAAAAAAAGAATTCTCCTTACAAAATTTAGCAGATTAACATAAAGACATCTAAATTACTACCTTTATCGCCATCTATTGTTGACATCATATTTACCAACTAAAAAAAGAACCTATCAAGGGCTCTTTTTATTATAATCATTCAAATTTCAATTCTATCTTAATACTGAAATTTCCACACAAATTACATCTGCTTTTTGCTCCCAATTATTGAATTAATAATATAGCACATCAAATTTATTAATTCTTATCTCCAATTAGTTTAAATTAGTGAATAAAATTCAATCATATAAAAATAATAAATACAACTAATCGTTATATATTAAAGAGGTGTCAATTTTGTCCTTAAATGAAGAGACCTTAGAAACTAAGACAGATAAAACCATTGAAAAGATCCAAACAAGTAACTTAAAAGAACTTAAAAATACATTAGATAACATCTTTGATATTAGTGCAGATTTAATTGAACATCCTTTGCAATTAAAAACAAACACGAATATTTTACTATATTATTTCGAAGGCCTTACAGATGGTGTTGCATTAAAAACCAATGTTGTTACACCATTATTACAAGAAGTAAATGAAGACAGTCAAATATTTAATTCTAATATTATTGCTACTCATACCAAAATAGTATATACATGGAATGAAATTAAAGAAGGATTACTTGAGGGGCAATGTGTACTGTTTATGGAGGGAGAAAAGCGTTCACTTCTAATAAATACAAAAGGCTGGGCAGAGAGAGCAATTCAAGAGCCAATTTCAGAAGTTACTATAAAAGGATCCCATGATGGATTTATTGAAAATGCCACAAAAAATATAGGTCTTATCCGTCGATATATTCCTTCTACAGAGTTAAAAATCAAAAAGCTGACGATTGGAGAAAGAGCCACTTCTTTAGTCTATTTAATTTACTTAGGTGATGTAGCAAACGCAGATGTAGTCCAAGAAATTGAAACCAGAATCTGTAAAATCAAAACAGATGCGGTATTAAGTATTGGAGAGCTATCTAATTATACAAAAGATCAAAATTGGACTCCTTTTCCACAGGCGTATTTAAGCGAGCGCCCAGACGCCATTTCAAATCATATACTTGATGGGAAAGTAGCAGTATTAATGGATAGATCCCCTGGTGCAATGGTTGTTCCGATGAATTTGATTGGATTTTTTCAAACCCCAGATGACTATAATATTCATTGGCTCATCGCATCATTTTTTCGCTTATTACGATTTGCAGGATTTATTATAGCTATTTTTTTACCCGCATTTTATATTGCTATAGTCTCTTTTCACTTTGAAATTATTCCTATAGACTTATACACTTCTATTGCAACATCAAGAGTCAAAGTCCCTTTCTCCCCCTTATTGGAAGCTTTTATAATGGAAATTACACTAGAAATGCTACGTGAAGCTGGCATTCGCTTACCACAACCAATTGGACAAACTATTGGAATCGTTGGAGGGATTGTAATTGGACAGGCAGCTGTTCAAGCTGGTCTTGTTAGTAACGTTATGGTTATTATCGTATCTATTACAGCCATTGCTTCATTTATTGTTTCTAATTATGATTTATCAAGTTCTATACGCCTTATCCGTTTTCCAATGATGTTATTGGCTTACTTTTATGGGATTGTAGGTATTGTTAGTGGATTAATGCTCTTATTTGCTCATTTTGTTTCACTAACTTCCTATGGTTCACCATACGGAATGCCAATCGCACCATTTCGTCTCCAAGAGTTAAAAGATTCTTTTGTAAGATTTCCTATTTCGATGATTACCACCCGCTCGAGTACAGGACAGCCGAAACAAAGAAAGAAAAAAGAAGGTGGTTAACATGGGGAATCTTAAGTTCCAAAAAGTAACTTTATTCGAATTTATTATTTTCATTCATTCGCTGCAACTCGCATCTGGTATGTTAATTATGCCAAGCCCACTTGCTACTACTGCTGGTACAGATGGCTGGATTTCGATCATTCTCGGATGGATAGTTACTTCTATAATCGGTGTATTTATTATATTAATGTTACAAAAAAATCCTAACAAAAATTTCTCACAAATCTTAAAAACATACTTTGGTAAATGGATAGGGACAATTCTTTTTCTTGCATATGCCTTTTATCTATTTTTTGCTGGATTTAATACTTTATTAAAGGCAACTGATATTGTAAAAGTGTGGATATTCCCTTCCACTCCTGCTTATCAAATCACCATATTATTACTATTACCTTTTATTATTTTAGCCCTGAGTGGGTTAAGGGCTCTTACTAGTTATTCTATGCTTGTTTTCTTCTTCACTACTTGGATGCCGCTATTTCTTCTTTTTTCACTAAAGACTAACTACAATCCTTTACACCTACTACCTATATTTAAAGAAGGATTATACCCTATTGTAAAGGCAACAAAAGAAACCATTACTCCTTATGCTGGCCTAGAAATTGCATATTATATATACCCATTCTTACAAAAAAAACAAAAAGCCATAAAAGGACTACTAATAGCGAATACTGGAACCATGTTTTTCTATCTATATGTTACTATCCTTTCTTATATATACTTTAGTCCAGAAGGGATAAAAGATGTAATCTGGCCAGTATTTCATCTGTTAAAAGGGGTTCGTTTTTCTTTCATGGAACGATTAGAAATTATATATATCGCTTACTATTTAATTGTATTTTCCACTACAATATATCCGTATTTATTTTTCAGTTTTGAATCTGTGACCATTTCACTTCAAAAAAACGCCCGCAATTGGGCGCTACTTGCTTTTATGTTACTTATAGTTGGCCTATTTATTTTCCTAAATCCCGATGTGGATCAATATTTGTTTATATATTCTCTTATGGATATCTTAAATGTCGTTTTCTTTATTCTATTACCAATCTTATTTTTCGCTTACAGTATTCTTTTTACTTGGATTACTAGGAGGAAACAACTTTGATTCGAAAATGGATATGGATTGTAATTTGTTGTGTATATATAATTGGTTGTAGTCAGAGAATTCCTCTTGAGAAGGTTTCATTAATCCTGTTAATTGGCTTGGATAGAACCCCTAATGGAGACATAAAAGTTGGAACAAGCATACCACTCTTTCATCATAAACAACCAAAAAGTACTATAGAACATTGGACACAAGCATCAACTGTATATACTGGATTCAGTAAGATAGATACAAAGTTAACAGGCTTTATGACAGCTTCCAAAGCTGAAATCATTTTAATTGGGAAAAAATTAGCGCAAGAAGCAAATTGGTTGCAGGAGCTTGATTCTTCTTACCGTGATCCTTACGCTACCATTAATGCTAAAGTAGTACTTGTAGATGGACCTGCAGAAGAAATTTTTAAAATTCATAAGCCTAGTAAACCATCACTTTCATCTTATATAAATGGTGTAATTGAATCGTCAATTCAAAATAACCAATCCGTCTCTTCTACAATTCAACAATTAATGAGAGAACAAAATGAAGAAGGAATGACGCAAGCTGTTCCAATTATCAAAAAAACAAAGAATGAAATCGACACAGTAGGAATTGCATTTTTAAATCGAAAAGGGAAATATTTAACTCATATCCCTAAAAAAGATGTTAAATTTTTCAATCTTATAAATAAGCAAAAAAGTAGCGGGCGAATGATACTACACCTTGCGCTTCCTCCTAAAAAGTCCAACAAAAAAATAAACACTTCTATCTTCGTACAGAACGCGACAAGGAAGGTATTTGTTAATTTTCAAAACGGAAAGTTTGTATTTAATCTCGATATATATGCTAATGTAGCTTTAATAGAAAAAACCAATGCGAATTTAATTAAGGGGCACTATGATAATAAAAAAAATATAAATAATTTAAAAAGTGCCATTCAAAAAGAAATTAATAATAATTTACAAAATATGTTGTATGAAATACAGCAGAATAAAATTGATCCAATCGGATTATCCCTATATGCTAGAGCATTTCAATATAAAGAGTGGAAAAAAGTAAAAGGAGATTGGTTGCAAGCGTTAGCAGAGGCTAAAATAAATGTAAAGACACACGTCAAAATAAAAGATACTGGGACCATTAGAAATTAAAATAGACTAGTCTATTTTTCTGCTTAAAAGTTTTTCTAAGTGGGTTTTCCCTCTTCAATATTTATCATGTAAAAGGTGCTAATTCAAAGAAAACTCTACTCGTTAAATGCTAACCAATAGGGTTTTCTTTTTTTATCTAAGTATTCTTTTAAAAAGACAACAATTTTACTACAGTAATCAAGGACTGGTTTCTAATTTAAGTTACTGGAGAGTAAATAACTCTGGTGCAATATCCCTACCAGTTTTCATTCCAATAGCAACTCTATGATATAACGTCAAAGATAAAATTCCTTAACTTAGGTATCTTAACTTTTAAAGTTTATACAAATGCCTTAGCTCTATGTACTTTGATATATATGTCCACATCAATATGTTATTGCATCATATACTGAATAGATAATTTAAATTACTTTTAAAAAGGATGATGAGGATGAACCTAGATGATATACAAAAATCCTATGGCGTAATTGTAAGTTTAGGAGGATTGTGTCAAGTCACTAACCAAATCAAAAGGCACCATTTAAGAACATTTTCTGGACCTTTAGATTGGTTTTATTATCCATCACTTTCAGATGTAAACAGATTACTTCAAAGTCGGTTTGAAAAATTTATGAAGTTGGAAAATATGGTCATAGAAGGTTCAGAAAGTTACGGTCTTATTGAATCAGAATTTGATAATCAAACTAAATGGGCAGAACGAATTACCTATTGTATAAAGGACACTTATTATAATTGTTTTTCAATGCATGACTTTCCTATTGACTCAGAAAAGAATTGGAAATCAACTTATCCTTCTTTTAAAGCTAAATTAGACACTAGAATTAATCGATTCCTTGAAAAAATAAATAGTAGTGAATCGATTTTATTCATTAGGATTTGGGGAAATCGAGATGAAGCGATTGAATTAAAAAACGTATTATCCGAAATTACAAATAAAGATTTTAATATTCTTATTGTCAATTTTAAGGAGGATATATCTAATATCGTTGAACAAAATTGGGGAATATCAAGGGTTTGTTCAATTGAACTCCCACGTTATCAGGATAGATGGGAAGGTGATGATTCCGATTGGGATTATATTTTAAATAAAATAACATTAACTTAATACTTTCCTTCTTACTTTTAACATGATTTTGCCAGTAAATTAAAATAGGTGTAGAGAAATAAAATTCCCATCTAATTGATACACACTTAATTAATAAACCGTTCATATAATAATTCATAAGTCCTTCTTTATTGAATAAATGGTTCTTTACAAAATTGATTCCATCACTAGAGCACCTTTATACGGTGCTCTTTTTTTAATTTGTAAAATCTACAATTTAATATTTGTTCACTTTTCCTTTAAATAGTTAATTTCCTTCTTAGATTTTTCATTATAAGCTTCTTCAATTCCCTTGTTTCCCCTCCCCTTCTTTTATCTTATAAACAAGCAATTTCTTTCATTAGTATTAAATAAAATAAAGCATTGATTTTAAAATAACCTAATTTACATAAGATTGAGAATAAACTACAGTGCGTATTCTTCACGTTTAATCAGCATTTGAATTATAAATCTAACATATATTTTTTAGTTGATTGTCATTATGGTACAACCGTGTATACATTTATCAAACAAACTACATAGTTTAAATTAGTAAAATATATAGAGAGGAAGGAAATAAATCTATGAAAGTCATAATTTTGTGTGGCGGAAAAGGGCTTCGGATGCAAGGAATTTTAGAGGACATTCCCAAACCATTAGTTCGAGTTCAAGGAAAGCCTCTCCTCTTGCATATAATGAATTGGTATAGAAAATATGGACATTCTGATTTCATTTTGCCCTTAGGATATAAAGGTGAGAAAATTAAAGAATATTTTATGGACTTTAGCTGGAAAGAGAATGACTTTAGTTTGAATTTTAAAACCAGTCAATATACGCTACTTCAGGAATTAGAAAATTGGAATATACACTTTATAGATACAGGAATTGATACAATGACCGGGGCAAGACTAAAAAAACTTGAATCCTTTGTACAGGGTGAAACCTTTTTATTAACTTATGGTGACGGATTAGCCAATATAGATATTGATCAACTAATAGCATTCCATAAAGAAAAAGGAAAAATTGCTACATTAACTGGAATTAAAAAAAATAGTCAATACGGCCTATTGGAGGTCGAAGATGGAATTGCTATTGATTTTAAAGAAAAACCATTACTTGATGAAGTAATTAATGGCGGGTTTTTTGTATTTAACAAAGAAATATTCGATTATTTAAGTAATAATGATGATTGTGTTCTAGAAGAAGATCCTCTTCGAAATTTAATAAAAGACAATGAGCTCGCAGTCTATGAACACAATGACTTTTGGGCTAGTGTCGATACACCTAAAGATTTAAAAACTGTAAATGAAAGTTGGAATCCAAATAAATTTTAGTGGAGAGGACTGAATAAGCATTGAACTCTAATGATAAAAAAATAAGTTTACCTCGATTGTATATCCCCTCTAATGAGAAAATAGTTAACCCACTTTCAACAGGAATTAAAGCTTCAAATCTCTCCAAAAAAAATACTCAAAAAAGACATCCCCAATTCTATAATCAACAACATGATCTAAATAATCATTTCTGCGTCATTGTAGGTAGTGAGTATGTCTTGAAAATTATTGCTTTACAGCAATCACTAATGCAGTACTCAGAAAAATTCACATTGTGGATTTGTTGTATAGATCCTTTTGCATATTCACTATTAAAAGAAATGAGTTTAATTAATGTAAACCTTTTACAAGTTGAAGAATTAGAAGATCGTGAACTAAAAGCAATTAAGAGAAAAAGAAAAGTAAATGAATATTGTTGGACTTTAAAATCTGTCTTGATAGAATATTTATTGGTCAATTATGATTTACCATCTATTCTATATTGTGATGGTGATTTATGCTTTTTCTCTGACCCTAATATTATTTTTGAGGAATGGGGTGACCATTCTATTTTCCTAACCCCCCAAAGAGATCGTGATTGGGTAGAAAAGATGTATGGAAAATATCAGGCCGGTCTAATTGGATTTAAGAATGATCTCTATGGACTAAAAAGTGTAAGATGGTGGAAAAATAAATGTATAGATTGGTGCAGTGCCGAGGCTGAGGAGGGGAAATTTGGAGACCAAAAGTATTTAGATTATATCCCTATATATTTTCCAAAAGTAAAAATTTCAAATAACTTAGGTATAAATGCTGCGCCTTGGAACTGTATATATAATAACGATTATAAAATTGACAAGACTAAAAACGATGTATTTATTGAAAACGACAAACTAGTTGTTTACCATTTTGCATGTATTACTATCTTTACTGAAAATGATTTTGACCTTTGGTCTTTGGGAGAAATTTCAATACCCAATAATATATTAAACCATATTTACACTCCGTATTTAGAGAGAATTCAATTTGTTTTAAAGCAATTAAAGGATAAATTCAATAAAGATACTAAACAATTTTTAAGTAAAAAAGATATAAATAAAGCTCAAACTTTATATAAAGATTCACAATTAAGAAGAAAAATGAATCAATCCAATCATTTTATGAACTTTTCCATGATTATAAGTAAAGAACGATTAATTCAAGGATTGACCTCTTATTATTCCTTAGAAAATTTCAACGCTAAATTTACTGTATGGATCTGTTGTATGGATGATTTAACTTATCAAATATTAGAGAAATTAAAATTAAAGCACGCCATACTAATTCCAGTAAAAGAAATTGAAAATCATGAACTCCTCAGTATAAAAAATGATAGAAGTTTACAAGAATATTGTTGGACATTAAAAGCGCCCCTATGTCTACATGTCCTTAGTCTTTATCCGGAAGTTGATCACATTATATATTGTGATGCTGATATGTATTTCTTTACAGCACCTAATATCATTCTTGATGAGTGGTGGAAATACTCTGTATTCCTTTGCCCTCAAAGAAGCTCTACTGCAATTGAAAGCATACACGGTATATACCAAGCTGGTTTAGTAGGCTTCAAAAACGATCAAAATAGTAAAGAAATTTTAACATGGTGGAAAGATAAATGCCTAGAATATTGTAATAATCATTATGATGTTGAAATGAATAGATGGGGTGACCAAAAATATTTAAATCACATTCCTAACATCTTTTCTAATATAAAAATCATGACTCATAAAGGTATTGATGCAGCACCTTGGAATGTCATTTTAAATAGCAGTTCTATATCTAAAACAGATAATAAAGTTTTTATTGATCAAGATGAATTAATAGCTTTTCATTTTGGAAGTATGCAAATTATTAATCCAAACGAGTTCGATTTATGGAAACAAGAAACTTTAGAATTACCTCCAGCAGTTTTAGATTATATATACATTCCTTATATTGAACAATTGAACAAGACATGTCATACCCTTCATAATACTTTTCAAAAATCTCCCTCCTCTTTATTTGCTGACCAAATTGATACAACAACAATAAAAAATCATTTTAAATACCCCTCCCCTCATCACAATTAAGACTGATACTTTCCTTATTTAAAAATAAATCTATTTATTTCAGCAACTAAAAATACATCTTAATAAAGGATAGATTATCACTATGATTGCTTCATTTAAAAATAAAACTTTCCTTATTACTGGTGGATACGGTTTTATTGGTTCTCACTTGGCACGAAGACTTTTAAATTTACAAGCAAAAATTGTTCTTTTCATAAGAACACCATCAAACTCTTGGAGACTAAAGGATATTCTAAAATATATTGAAACCTATGAAATAGATATACGAGATAAAAAACAAGTACAAGATGCAATAAAGAAAATTAATCCCGATTATATCTTTCACCTGGCAGCCTATGGTGTAAATTCTGCCCATACAGATTACATCCATGCTATAGAAACAAATGTTATAGGGACTTGTAACATTATTCAAGCAGCAAAATTGGTGAATTGTAAAAAAATCATCAATTTTGGGAGTAGTTCTGAATACGGTAACAAGATGGAACCTATTCATGAAAATATGTTACTAACTCCTGTGGATATCTATGGAAGTACCAAAGCTGCTGCTACTATACTCGCCCATCAAATTGCTAGCGAAAACAATATTAATCTTATAACATTAAGACCTTTTGGCATATTCGGAGAAGGCGAAGAGCCGCATAAAATTTTTAGCTATATAATCTTGCGAGTATTACAAAACAAAGATGTAAATTTAACTTTATGTAATCAATTAAGAGATTATTGTTATATAGAAAATGTAATAGATGCCTGTATCCTAGCAGTAGAAAATACTACTGTACAAAATGAAATCTTTAATATTGGGAGCGGCACTATTCACCCCTTGAAACATTATGTAGAATTATTATTCAAACATTTGAAAACCAATTCCAGACCAAATTACGGTGCAATTTCCTCTAGAACAAATGAAAGATGGGTTCCTGAAGCAGATGTGCAAAAAATAAAAAACTCTCTTTCCTGGGAACCTAGAATTAATATTGAAGAAGGAATTATAAAAACTGTTAATTGGTATAAAAATAATAAACATTTATACCTAACCCCCTAAAAATAGGGTACTAAAGGAGGTGGACTAATTGTTAAACCAAAACTTTAATAATGCTTTTTACGGAAAAACAATTTTAATTACTGGACATACTGGTTTTAAAGGTTCTTGGTTATCCCTATGGTTGAATGAATTAGGTGCTACTGTAATCGGATATTCATTAGATCCCAAAAATAAAAATGATAACTTTAACATTACTAACCTTCAAAATAATATAATTGATATTCGTGGAGACATTAGAGATTTTAATAAATTAAATAAGGTTTTTACAGATTATAAACCTGAAATTGTATTCCATTTAGCTGCCCAACCTCTAGTTAAGTATTCATATGAATATCCTAGAGAAACATACGAGGTAAACGTTGTAGGAACTATGAATGTACTAGAGGCAATTCGATTACATGAATCAGCTAAAATAGGAATTATGGTGACAAGTGACAAGTGCTATGAAAATAAAGAATGGCCTTGGGGTTATCGTGAAATTGACCCTATGGGCGGCCATGACATATATAGCTCAAGTAAAGGATGCTGCGAACTTTTAATTTCTTCCTATCGAAATTCTTACTTTTCAGAAGAAAACTTTTCTCAACACAAGAAAATAATTGCAAGCGTTCGAGCTGGTAATGTAATTGGTGGTGGCGATTGGTCAATAGATAGAATTATTCCTGATTGTATACGAGCATTAGAATCAAACAAAAACATTATTATTAGAAACCCTACTGCTATTAGACCCTGGCAACATGTACTAGAACCCTTAAGCGGGTATTTACTCCTTACAGAAAAAATTATAAATAATGGTATCCTTTATTCAGGAGCATGGAACTTCGGGCCATCCCTAAGCAATATTGTTCCAGTAGAAAAATTAGTGACCAGTTTACTAGATATTTGGGGCTGCGGGGATTGGACAGCAGAAAATATAGGTCCAATAAAATTCCATGAAGCAAATTTACTGAATCTTGACATTAGCAAAGCAAAATTCAATCTTAATTGGCAGCCAAAATGGTCCCTACAACAGACTTTAGAAAATACAATAGAATGGTATAAACATTATAATTCTTACACCAGTTCTGAGATGATAAATCTATGTATTAGCCAAATCAAACAATATTGCATGCTTTGAACTACTCCCACATGCTCATACTTGCTGTGAGTTCCTTATGGAGTGAGTCTTCTTGGTTAAATAATAAAAGACACATTAATTTTTATAGTCTAAATTATAAACCTACTATACCTAAAATTATGTGATTGTCCATTAACAAAGATTTTATTTCTTCGGTTATTTCAAATCAACTATTGATATTATATTGAAGAATAAAGGAATCACGTATTTTTCTAGTGATTCCCTTGTTCTGAGAAAATAATGTCTTGCTTTAACGACAATACAGTATATGCGATTATTAATTTATTTGTTCTAGTTATGAAAAAATCTATTCCTGTCAAAAGAGCTTTCTTCAAAGAAAAACTTCCTATTTTTTTCTACTTACCCTACTCGAAAAGTAAATAATGTTATTTTTCAGATAATTATATCTACTATTTATAGAATTACACTGAGCTTTAACAAGTTTATGCTTATATATTGATTCTCTTATTTATTATCACCAATGTTGATGAATTTATGCATAGCTTATTCTATACACAAATAGCTTTTTGAATTATCTTTTCAGAATAAGTAAAGGAGACTTTCTCTTTTATGCACTTTCCCCTTACCAGTCTTAAATTTCCCTTTAATCAACAATAAGAACAAATCTTCTATAAAACCAAGCCATAAGTAAGATAATTTCCCTATTAAAAATAATGAGGTATTCTGTTTCACCTTTTTACATTATCTAAATAAGGACTTGTAGGAATTCTTACAAGTTCTTTTTTTGTTTTCTTTATTCTCTTCTTATTTACACACACAAGATTTATATATTTGTTTGTAATACATACTATAGTATCTGATAAACAATTTAAAAAGTAATATGTAATTGATCCGTTTTAAGAAAAGGAAATTTCATAAATCTTCAATCACAGTTTCTTAGTTCACCTAATAGAACGTATAAAGACTCATATCATTTTTTGATAATTTTTGGATGTTTTATTCTAAGTACATTCGACAACAATTGATTATTTTCTGAATTTTCTTGAAAAAGTTGTAAAATCATACTATTTTTTCTTCTATTTTGCTATGATAGTTACAATTAAATTGGATTAGGATATTTCTATAAGATGGGGGCGTATATTATGAGTGTCTCAGTAAAAGGAAATGAGCAGTTAACCTCTCTATTAAACGACTGGTATCGATCTATGCTATCTCAACAAGTTATAAAAGCTACTAATCTAAAAAAGAAAATTGATGAAAAAATCAGCAAATTAAGTACTGAGCCAAATCAAGAACATCAAGATCAAAATTTGTTACTATATTATTCACTACTTGAATTCCGTTATAATGTCTTAACAGATAGCCTTGGTATTCAACAAAATAGCTTTGATGCCATTAGTGACTATGATATGCCTACAGACCATTTTCTACGCTTCTATTATCACTTTTTTAAATCCATTCATTCCACTTTTATATCAAATTTTACTGAGGCAGAGGAACATTATAAACTGGCAGAAAAGATATTAGTAGACATACCAGATGAAATTGAACACGCTGAGTTCTACTATAGAATTGCTACTTTTTATCACCATACCTATAACATGCTTGCTTCTATCGAATACGCAAATAAATCGAGAGTAATCTTTTCAAAATATGAAGGTTATGAAGTAAAAACAGCCTTTTGTAATAGTTTGTTAGGTGGTTGCTGCATCTATTTAAAACAGTACGAACAAGCTGAAGAATATCTACAATGTGCAATTGATTTACTACAAAAGAATAAGGTAGAAGATTCCTTGTTATACGTAAAAAGTACTATGGGGTGGCTGTATTCTGATCAAAGTATGTCTACTTTAGCTATTCGCCACCTTTCAGAAGTAACAGAGAAAATCCCTACACACTTCAAGGCTATCTTCCTACAAGCTAAGGAACATTATAAGTTAGGAGAACAATCGACGGCTAGCAAACTCATTGTTAAGGGATTAAAAATCTGCAGAGAAATCCATAACGAAGAATATATGCATCACTTCTTTATTTTAAAAAGCTTAAACGAAAACATTCCATTGGAAGAATTAGAAAAAATCATTCAAGAAGGAATCTTATACTTTGAGAAAGAAGAGTTATGGGAATATGTTGTCGAATACGCTGAATTATTTGCCACAAAATGTAGACAATTAGAGAACCACAAAAAGGTAAGTGACTATTTCCATATTTGTTATCAAGCAAGACTAAAATTAATTGAAAAAGGAGTCTTAAAATAATGAAAAAAATTAGCTTATTATTATCTGGCATTGCTTTTATTGGGGTATTAACGGTGGGAATTTTTCAGTTTTCTAAAACAAATCAGCTTGCTACTCATGGTCATTATCCTACTCCTTCATATAGTGTTGGTGGTGCACCACAACAAATTTAATGTAAATGTATTTAAAAACCCTCCAAATGGAGGGTTTTTAAATGGCTTATCTGCCTGTTCAATACGTGTAGAGAGTACGTATTATACTTATATACTATGTTATAAGATTTTTCATTTCCACTCTGTAACAAGATTCTAGCATTCTCTCCTAGAATCTCAACTTAAATCTTAAATCCACCAATTAACTCTTGAAGTTCTTCCGCCATCTGCGCTAATTGTATTGCTGAAGAATTTATCTCTTCCATAGAAGCATGTTGTTCCTCAGATGAACCAGCTATCGTTTGCATACTTGAAGAATTCTCTTTTACAGCCATAGCTATTTGATCAATCGATGTATCAACTTTCATTGCATCAGTTGTCATTTTATTTGATAGTTCTACCATACCATGTACTTTTGATACAATTTCATTTGCAGATTTTGAAATCTCATAAAAACTTTGTTTTGTATCATTCGCAACCTTAATTCCCGACTGTACTTCTACTCCTACTGCATTCATAGCTTTTACAGTCTCATGTACGTCTGCTTGTATTTCCTTAATTAAACTTCCAATTTCCATCGAAGAATCGGATGATTGCTCTGCTAGCTTCCTAACTTCATCGGCAACAATTGCAAATCCTCGCCCCTGTTCTCCTGCTCTAGCTGCTTCAATTGCTGCATTTAATGCTAATAAATTTGTTTGTTCCGCAATATTTTGAATCGCTTCTAATATACTTCCAATTTGTTGCGATTTCTTATCTAATAATTTTATTACATTATCGGATTGAGAAACAGAGTGATGGATAGACTGCATTTGTGTTACAGTTTGTTCTACTAATTGTTCACCTTCATTGGCTTTTTGTTTTGTGTATATGGATGAAGCCGATACTTCAGATGCATTCTCAGCTACATATTGAATATTTCGTGTTACCTCACCAATTAATTCAGCTCCAGACTCAACTTCATTATTTTGAACCTCTGCACTATTCGAGATCTCTTCCATCTCTTTTGTAATTTGTTCCGTCGCAACGCTTGCTTGTTCTACACTAGCAGTTAGTTCCTCAGAAGACGCAGCTACATGTCCTGCAGATGTGTTAATTTGAGAAATAATATTACGTAACGACTCTGCCATTGTATTGAAACTACCGCCTAATTGACCAAGTTCATCCTTTGAACGAATATCTATTTTCTCGGTTAAATCTCCCTGACTAATTCTTTGGGCCGAAATAACTAATTGTCTTAGTGGATTAATAATAGATCTAAGTATGAATAAAATTACAATTCCACCTAACAATAATGAAGCCCCTATTATAGTGAGCGTTTTATAAAAAATAGGATTGGTAGCTTCTTCAATTTCTTTCGTAGGCATTACGCCAGCTATTTTCCAACCTGTTTTTTTGTTTGTCTTAAAGCTTATGTTTCGATCTTCCCCGTTAAGGCTATAAGTAATTACGTCATCTTCTTTTTTGTACAGTTCATCCGCTAAAGTTTTCTCTAATTTCTCTCCTGGCTTTAGTGATGGATGAACAACTATTGTTTTATCTTGACTGACTATAGATACAAATCCTTGCTTTCCAATTTTAATCATTTTGGATGTTTTTACTATATCTTTAATATTCAAATCTACGCCAATGACACCACTTTTATCTGCATTTTGCTTTGCAATTGCTATTACCATATTTCCTGTAGACTTTGATTTATATGGAGATGAAACAATGATCTCTCCATTTGCTTTTACTGCATCCTTATACCAACTGCTTTCTAACGGATTAAACCCTTCTGGTATTTTTCCAACAGGTGCATGAATAAATTGATTGTTACTGGATGCCGTATAAATCGTTTCTATCTCTGGATGTAACTGTATATATTGATCAAATTTACTCTGTACATTTTGCGATTGTTCAGGATTATAATCCCCTTGTGTGAGTACCTTTGCAAAATGAGAGACATCTGTTTGCTTATTTTCTAATTCATCATCAACAATCTTATCTAAAATACTTATATTATCTTGTGCTGATTGTAAAATTGTTTCATTAAGATCTGTTTTTGCTTTATTATAAGATGATATTCCTACGATTAGACTTGGTATAATTAATATTGCAATAAATGCCATAGACAACTTCGTTTTAAGCTTTATTTGTCCCAATCTTTCTTTTATATTAAACACTAGATACTTCTCCCTTTCACTTTTACTACTGATATAGTTTATTTAAATTTTTCTCCTTTATTTTTTCTACATATATTTACAGTACCATTCGAAATGAAACCCCTATTAAATCCTATCATCTCAACTTCCTTATTTAACGATTTAAATTTCACAGGCAGCGTTTTATCTATCCTCCTTTCGAATATGTTATCTTTCCATATTCAGCAATTCTAAAACTACGAATTGTTCCCAATAAAATGGATGAAACATAACCTTCATTTAACAGATATTATTTGACCTTGATTGGATAAAAATTTTAATTTAGCGCTATTCAAATCGGATGAAGTCTTTACCATAATAAATTCTCTAAAAAATAACTACATAAATTTATTCTTTGTATGATTATGTTTAACAGCCTTTGAACCATTCTAAATGCATCACACTATTCATGAATCATTTACTACGGCCGATTTTGTTGTAAGAGATAACTAAACCATAAATTCTATATAAAAGAATAAAATAAATTGGAGAAATTCATTGTAACACGTATACATAAGTAATAGATATAAAATCCGATAATATATTATTACCTTATAATAAATAAATAATTCAGTATAAACTGTATTTTATTTCTATAGAAGAATCTTTCCCTATATGCAATATTACATATAATCTACCTTATGTAGTTTGTTATACTATGCATGTGGATTTTTCATCCAAAAATCCACCCAAACGCATATTTATGTATATGCCACCCTAATTGATGAAAGTGAGAAGAATGTTTATCATTTTTCTCACTTTTTTATTTAGGCTCTGTTAATATTGTATTAAATAAGGGAAGACACCTTAGAGTTGGTGCTTCCCTTATTTGTTGATTATTCAAATCTAAAATAGGTATTTTCTAAACCTATTCTTTGCTTTAATGTTCTGCCCAAAGCATAATTATTTGGTAATTCTTTTTCAATGACACAAATAATATAACCTGCTTTTCCTGTTGTTAAATTAGTTAGTTGTAAGTATTTAGTGTTGTCGTAGATATAAGAAATAATATATTCATAGAAATTATTTTTTTTATCTTCTCTATTCATACCAACATTGTACAACCTAACTCTTGCTCCTACCCAAATTTCATCATCATCAACATTACTTAAAGGCATCCATTTCGAGTTATCCAATATTTCACCCTTTTCTTAATTCATTCGTTTATACACGAATGTTGCTAGACACAAACTATCATAAGCATCCGTCATTTCATTGATTAGACGACCACCGACAGAGAAAAAAGACTCAACATAGCTTTTTACCCATTGAAACACTTGCTCTTTTAGTTATTTTTACATTTTGAATCTACGAAAATGAATTCCCTTATAAAAACTCTAACAGAGAATCTTCCTTCCAAATTTCACCTAGGAAATTATTTGTTTTCCAAAAAACCTACCAACATCTTTATCAACTCATTTTAGAATATTTAAACAATAATTCCATATACATTACCTGCATAAATTATTCATTTTCTTTTATATAAGACCTACTTTTTACTTTTGATAGACTATTAGACATTGGATTATTATACATAAATCCCAAAAACATGCGGTATTTTGTAGAATTTTGTCTATCAATATGTATGTACACCCTTTTGTAGTGGATATAGACTGTGAGGTGTAAGGAGATACCTTACAAAATAATAAAAAGGAGATTATAGAATGAGTAGATTAACAAAATTCTCAAAGTTAGTATTTGCAACTTTAATCGCGGGAAGTAGTCTAAGCACCTTTGTTTCGTCACACAGTGTACAAGCTGACACCTTAGATCCTAATTACCAAGACAATGTAAAATTCATACCACCTTCTAGTGCTAGGCCAACATTGGAACAAAAAAACACTATTGTTCCAGAAGCAAAAGTTGTTAAAAACCATTATGTAAAGTACTCTAAAGCACATTTCCAAACTAAAGAAAGTATACCAAAAGAGATTTATTATTCTTCAGAAGGCTTTAAGGGCTATATACAGGCAAGTACCGTTTGGGATATGGGAGATCATTTCGCAACACTATATTCCGGAACCGTTATTCGATGTTAGACTTTTAATCCATTCTCCCCTAATGCTTAAAATGATTAATAGCTCACTGCCAATACTGTAATATCTATTGTTCATAAAATAAACCACAAAATCTTTCGATTTCATGGTTTATCAAATATAAAGATAATGCTAAACGAATACTCTAACATTACCTTCCCCAAAGTTAATTATAGAGTATTTTCAAAAAAAAGACACTCTTGTAGTGTCTTTTTTATAGTATTTTAAAAAGAATTCCACCTACTAACACCTTTTTGTTGCGCCTATTCGTTTATTTCAATATGATACTTTTCCATCTCGTATATGCAATAGACAATAATAGCTAAACTCCAACTGACACTATAATAATTATGTGTGTAGAAGTCATATCCCGCTTTAATACCTTTCTCTATTACAACTAATGTAAATCCTAAAGCCACCCATCTGTTAATTTTCATCTTTATAAACGTTAAAGAGATAATTATTAAAAATAAAATATTTATA
This sequence comes from Bacillus sp. GC_Bacil_1, assembly GCF_026540675.1. Lineage (NCBI taxonomy): Bacteria > Bacillati > Bacillota > Bacilli > Caryophanales > Bacillaceae > Bacillus > Bacillus sp. GC_Bacil_1. The sequence goes on along the minus strand of NZ_JALNUG010000013.1, from coordinate 146,928 downwards.
AGATGATTTATCATTAGCTCATATTTTTGAATGTATACTGCCATTATACAAGCAACGATATTAGTCGCAATGCCAAAGGCAATCACCGCTCCCCAAACCCTGTCCGAAAGTCCCACTCCTGAGTCAGTCCCTTCCTAAACAAATATCCCTTTCTTTAATTCATTCCTACACCCTATTCAAGATATGCTAAATTATCCTTGTCTGATGAATATCTATTTATCTTTTCATATAGAGCAAACAAAATTTCTACTCATAATTTTTTCTTTATTAGACAAACTATGTCTAAGCCGTTTGAACTAGCGGCTTCAATCTTCTGGTAATGGGATAGCACAATTTATTGAATTGACTAACTCATTCAACCCACTGGCACCGGCAGGCAACAAAATAGTTGTCTGCCATTTTCATGTATACTTTTTCTAATTTCATTTCGAACCAAGTGTGTGCTGTACTGATTTCAAAAGGACAGAATTTCATTTTTTAAAATGTAAAAAAGATAAGGTCCTGTCTACTTTTGGTATAGGACTTTTTCTTTTCACACATACTATTTTTGAACCTGTTTCCAATACATGTCCTAATGGTGTCTTGAGTTCCTCCTAAAAAGGGCTGCAGATACTACTGCATGCCCTTTTATTTACGTTGCTTCTCTATATTGAATAAAATAATTAAAAACTAAAAATGTAATATTACATTTTTTTCTGTTCAGATTATGTTAGGATTTACTTCGTAGTCGAATTATGGTTTCGTATCTAATTCAGCAATATGTGAACTGTTTACCTAAAGAAAAGACACCCAAAAGGTGTCTTTTCTTCTTTTAATCTAAAAAACATTTTTTCTTTTCAGTAAGATCCAATTATCCCTCTAACCTAAACCTCATAATTAAAGGCAATTTAATCATTGTACTCAAGAGTTTTCATCCATTTCAATATACCTATAGCTTAATTTAAAATCACATTTCCAGCACTATATTTGCTTTCCTACAGATTTTCTGTCTTGTTCTTAATTCTGTCAAAATCCTCATGTAGCTATACAAAGAATATATGCTACTATGATATTAAGAAACTATGCGTTCCCTTAACCCTGTATCCGGCCCTGTATTTATTACAGGGTCTTTGTCTATTTTATTTAATACACATCCAATTTCAGTTAAAATTGTTTAAATGTTAATTAATTTTTGAAATGATATAACTATAAGCTCTTTTAACAAATAAAATATAATATTAGACATATTTAACCAACTTGGGGCTATTATTAGTTTTCTAAATATGTACTTCATTAACACCATACAAATAGTATTAACTATCTTAATTGAATATTAGTAATAGTAAGTATAAACATTATCAATTTACTACATCTTACATTTATGTAAAAATAAATACGTGTTAAGCTTTTTCAAAATCTTTCCCCTAATAAAGATTTGAAGTAGCATTTCATGATTCTCCTTACTGTTAATATGCCTTGAAAAAGAACCCTATAGGGTTCTTTTTCTTCTCATTATAACCTCAGTAAGTCCATGCAAAAAGGACTGCTAATTATTTGCAGCCCTTTTACACGTTAATATACACTTGTATTACATGCTTAAAACTTTATTGTATTAGGTATTTATACCAACTAAACATGCCATTATCATTTAGATATATAACACTTCAAAGTTTAGAAGTATACAATAACAAATCTTTCCCAGCTTCCAGCTACATAACTAGTAGCTGTTAATTCTCTACCACCATTTGCTGATATATATCTACCATTACTTAGTGCTTGTAATACATATATCCTATTGTCTCCACCATTATATAAGATAAACTTTTCCCATGCACCAATTGATGTACGATCTGCTACTACTCTACCATTTGGCTCAAACGAAACATACTTCCCATTACTTTTAGCTTTTAAAGCGTACGTATATAATTCCCCAGTCGAAATTAATTCGAATTTCTCCCATCCATTAACTGCATTACGATTTGCTATTATATTTCCCGAAGGCTCAGCCGAAACATATTGTAAATTTGCTGCCTGTATAGCAACTGTCCAACTTCCATTAAATAAATTTACGCCTTTTAGTGAACCTGCTTTTGATAGATTGGCTGCCGATACATCATTCGATGGTGTAATCATCAATATCATTAAAACCATCGACAACACCATTAAAACTAACCTTTTTGAGATTGTATTACCACTTGCACGTGTTATGAAACTTTTCATTCTCATTCCTCCCTTAATATACATAGAACTCATATATATATCATACCAAATATGTAAAATATTGTAACAACAGAGAGGATTTATCAACAAATACCTTACTATTCTGTTTCTTTTTTCTCAAATCTATAACACTTAAACATTTATCAATTCTCAAGCACATTTTTAAAATTCCCCCCCCTGATAAACAAATGTAGCAGTTGATGGCAAGGAGAGTATATACAAAAGAGAGAGTAGTTTCATTTCACTTTTCTTTAAATAAAAGCCAAATAGCCGTTCATAATGAACGACTATTTGCATCTAACTAATAATTAGAAGGTTCTTCATGTTAATCTATTTTGTTTAATCCCGTTGAAGTAACTTGATAGGTTCTTTTTTTGCCTATATATTCTTGTTTATTATTCTCAAGGTTAATAAGTGTAGCGCGTGTCTTTTCCTTTACTGCTTCCCCTTCCATATGGGTAATCTCAATGTAATCTCCCGCTTTTACGGGCACCTTTTGGATTTCAGCAGTTTGTTGTCTATTTCCTACTATTTCCTTATTATACACAACACTACCGGTCGAATTCTTTACTGTAATACTTGCATACGTATTATTAAAGTAAGAATGTGGTACGCCTGCTTCTAAATTCACCTGCATTTTCTCTGTTGTCCTATTATAATCAACTTTTGCGATTTCTCTATCACTATATCCTTTTAAAGACCACCCAAAATGATTTCCATCTAAAACCGTTGTTTCTGGCATTTTTTCTACTTTCTTCAAGCCTTCTTTTGTAACTTCGTACATGACTTTTTTTCCAAAACTTTCTTGTTTACTATTATCTACATTTGTAAGAGTAGCTCTATGTACACCTTCTAGATGTGTTAACTCTATATAATCCCCTACTTTGACTGGAAATTTTTGCGATTCAGCATTTTGCTGTTTGTTTCCATAAATCTCTTTGTTATAGACCACTTTTCCTGATGTGTTTTGTACTTTAATACTCGCATACGTTTCATTAAAATAATGATGCGGTACGCCTGCTTTTAAGGCGATTTGCATTTCTTCTGTCGACTTATTAAAATTAACTTTTGCAAACTCGAAATCACTAATTCCTTTTAGTGACCATGCAAATTGATTTCCATCTAAAATTGTAGCTTCGGGCATTTTTTCTGCTTTCTTCAGACCTTCCTTTGTAACTTGGTATATTGCTTTTTTTCCAAAGCTTTCTTGTTTACTATTACCTACATTTGTTAAAGTAGCTCTATGAATACCTTCTAGATGTGTTAATTCAATATAGTCTCCTACTTTGACTGGAACTCTTTGCGATTCAGCATTTTGTTGTTTGTTTCCATAAATGTCTTTATTGTATACTACTTTTCCTGATGCATTTTGTACTTTAATACTCGCATACGTTTCATTAAAATAATGATGCGGTACGCCTGCTTTTAAGTCGATTTGCATTTCTTCTGTTGACTTATTGAAATTAATTTTTGCAAACTCGAAATCACTAATTCCTTTTAGTGACCATGCAAACTGGTTTCCTTCTAAAATACTAGAAGAGTCCGGTATATCTGAATTAAAACCTAAGTTATCTAATATAGATTTTAGATCAGGTAAAACACCTATTCTATCATTCCACGGATCTTGAGATTTTGTTCCTGTATTCGGATTACTTAAGATATTTCTTAATTCGGCTGGTGTATAAGGAGAACCTCGATGTTCTTTAGCAATACCTTGAATCGAAGTTGCTGCTCCAGCAATAATTGGTGAAGCACTTGATGTTCCACTAAATGTTGATGTATATAAATTTGTAGTATTTTGACTTGGATTTGCTGATGTTGTATCAACATTTTCTCCCCATCCATATACATCTAATCGACTTCCATAATTTGAAAACCATAAACGTTTATGTGGAACAGTTGATGATCCCGCCCCAACCATAATAGCACCTGAATCCTTGAAGTCTGGACTATTTCGATTTAAGATCTTTTTTCCATTACGATCTTTAAAATTATCTAAGTCGTTTGAACCATTTGCGCCAGCTTCTATAATAATAATCCCTTTATCTGCACCAACACGAATTGCATCAAAAATATCTGGATGTACTTCTACAGGTAAATATTTATCCCCATACCCATCATACGAAGCTTGTGCCTCTAATAAAAGAATATCTCCCGCTTGTAAATTATGTACAGCACTTAAAATAGCATCCGCTGTATTATAAATTCCATTATCCCTGATCTGGGATATTACTTTTACATTTGCACTTGGTGCAATTCCAATATTTCCAATTTGATTATCTTCTGATGAAACAATTCCTAATACAGAAGTACCATGAGCTCTATGCTGGCTTATATTTTGTCCAGACATAAGCTTTATATTTTTATTAACTAGATCCTCATGGTTCAATAACCATCCATATTCCATATCCACAAAAGTTGTACCCTTTCCGTCACCACCTTTAATGCTCCAAGCATGCGAGGCATTAATTCCCTTTGGTGCCGCTTCAAGATATCCTTGATTTTGAAATCTAGGATCATCGTACGGATTTACAGACAAATCTGGTAACTGTATTTCAGGAGGTGTCAAAATTTGTTTTTCTTGTATATAAGCCTCCTCTACGAGAGGAGATGTTTCAAATTTTTTCAATAATAATTCTATTTCTATGTTATTAGGAGCTTGTACAATATAATAATTTAATAAATTATTAGCTGATTCATTAGCAACTGATTTAGATTGTACTGATAACTTTTCAATCTCTATCGGATTTACAGATGAGAACAGACGATTCAAAGTAAGTTCTGTATTTTCGGAAAATAACTTCTTTAAATTGTTATCATAATCCCCATTTTTTATTCGTTTCTCAATACCATCTTCATAAGGTAAGTCAATTTGATTTTTAAACTTTACAACTAATCTTTCTTCCTGTGAATCTCTTTCTTTGTATGTGACATTATAAGATTCAGCGTAAACTTTATTATGAATACTATCATTTTGTAAAATTAGATCTGTTCCTACAAATGTGGTCATTGCAATTGATGAAATTAGAAACCCTTTAAATATGTTCATACTATACCCGCCGATCTATATTCTCTTGAGAATTTTTTAATGCGTATAATGGTTAAGATTTTTATATAATATATAAATCTATAATTTAACTTTTGTAGTGAAATCTATGACTTTATTAATAATCCCATAGAGGTAACCTGATATATTCTTTTCTTTCCCATATACTCCTGCTTACTATTCTCAAGATTAGTAAGTGTGGCGCGTGTCTTTTCCTTTTGTGCTTCTCCCTCTATATGAGTAAACTCAATACAATCTCCTACTTTGACTGAAACGGTTTGGCTCTCAGCATCTTGTTGTCTATTCCCTATAATTTCTTTATTGTACAAAATATTACCAGATAAATTCTGGACTTTAATGCTTGCATACGTATTACTAAAATAAGAATGGGGTATACCCGCTTCTAATTTAAGCTGCATTTTTTCTGTTGCTTTGTTATATTCTATTTTCGCGATTTCTCGATCATTATATCCCTTTAATGACCAAGCGAATTGATTTCCATCTAAAACCGTTGTTTCTGGCATTTTCTCTACTTTCTTCAAGCCTTCTTTTGTAACTTGATATCTTGCTGTTTTTCCAATGGTTTCATTTTTGTTATTTTCAAGGTTAATTAAAGTTGCTCGCGTTTTTTCCTTTGTTGCTTCTCCTTCTATATGGATAAATTCAATGTAATCCCCTACCTTGACGGGCACAGTTTGGTTTTCAGCATTTTGTTGTTTATTTCCCACGATTTCCTTATTGTACAGAACGTTACCAGAAGAATTCTGGACCTTAATACTCGCATACGTACTAGCAAAATAGGAATGTGGTACACCTGCTTCTAGTTTTACCTTCATCTCTTCTACCGTTTTATCATAATCTACTTTTGCAATTTCTCTATCACTATATCCTTTTAATGACCAGGCAAACTTGTTTCCTTCTAAAATTGTTGCTTCTGGCATTTTTTCTACTTTCTTCAGGCCTTCCTTTGTAACTTCGTATATTGCTTTTTTTCCAAAGCTCTCTTGTTTACTATTATCTACATTTGTAAGAGTGGCTCTATGTACACCTTCTAGATGTGTTAACTCTATATAATCGCCTACTTTGACTGGAACTTTTTGCGATTCAGCATTTTGCTGTTTGTTTCCATAAATATCTTTATTGTATACTACTTTCCCTGTTGCATTTTGCACTTTAATACTTGCATATGTACTATCAAAGTAGTCATGTGGTACACCTGCTTTTAGATCAATTTGCATTTCTTCTGTTGATTTATTTAAATTTACTTTCGCAAATTCAAAATCTCCAATCCCTTTCAGCGACCATGCAAATTCATTACCTTCAAAAATGTTTGGAGATTCATTTTTGATTTGTACCTTTTTCTCAACAGTTTGATCAAATATATCCGTTAATACAATTTTTGCATAAGCATTTGTTGGTAATGATATAGATTGACTGATTCCATTTTGATAAGATTTAATATCATTAATTACGTTAATAGGTTGGCCCGTCATATTTTCATTGTTATAAATTTCAATTTTCCCCTTAAATTGCGGTGTACTATTTTCTTTTAGTTTCCAAGATACATTTAATTTTTCATTTTCATAATATATAGATTGGATATCAAAATCTAGTTTTCCTATTTCAGGTTGAGTAGGTTGATTTAGCGTGAATATTTTTCCTGACCCAATAGTAGACTGCGTATTACCTCCTGCTTTGACCCATACATATTCTGAAGTAGATCCTCCATCATATTGATAAGTATTATCATGCGTTCCAGAAATACTTTGATTATTCCAAGAACTCCATTGTTTATCAACTAATTTTCGGCTATAACCATTTTTTAGGCGCGCTTCTCGAACATTCTGTCCACTATCAGCCCAGTCTTCTTGAAACATTCCTAATCCATGATTAAATGCAACATTAGCAACCGGAAAGTCCATAATTGCAATCTGATGCCATTTATTCTTTGTTACATCTTTCATCCATTGTCCAAATTTAGTATGACCATTTTCTTGCCATGAACGCATTGTCATTGTGTACCAATTGTAGTCTTTCCAACCATAAGTTGTTTGAACCTTCATTCCTGTTCCTTCTCCCCCAAAGGGTCCAGCTTGCGAATTCGGAGATAAGTATTCGGCCTTTATTGCTTCTTTTGAGGAAATTGGATCCCATAAGGCAAAATGTAAAGTACGTTTTCCATTTTCATCAAACCCACTTTGTTGTTGAAAACCAGCATATCCTCCAGCTTCACCACCTGCATTCCAGTTGTGTACAGCCCAGTACGTATAAGGTGGAGTCTGAACTGGTGACCAGTCTATACTAATAATATCTGAGGCAGGTATATTTTGGGGACTCACATAAACTGCTGGAGCAGCTGAATGTGTTGCAGCTTTAGTGTGCGAAATAGACGCTCCAAACATAGAAAACATGCTACATGCTGCGGTCATTATAATAACTTTATTAAATCTTTTCTTCGTTTTCTGACTAATCACTAATCTACATCCTTTTCTAATTTTTATTATTGAATAATAACTTAGTAGAGAAATCTATCAAAATTCAAACAACATCCAGTAAATCTTTAAAATACTGCCCCAATTTTATGTTGTTCTATCTTCACATCTAATTCTTACATGTTATTTGATTGTAAGTGGTTTCCATAAAGATAACGCAAATATCCAATTCGGGTCACCATTTCCTTGATGATTTTGAACCGCTTCATACACCGTCCCTTGATGTTCTACTTTATCGCCCTTTGTATATGCCTTCTTTGGATCCCATTTTTCATAAGATACATTTTGATCTTTGGTTTTTACCGGAAGAATTTCACTTTGAATTGATGTATTTCCAGCTGCATCTACAGCCTTTACTGCATATTTATATTCCTTATTAGCTGTTAAGTTTTGATCAATAAATGTCGTTCCTTGTACGGTTTGAATCAATTGTCCATCACGTAATACCTGATATTCTTTTACACCTATATTATCTGTAGAAGGATTCCATTTTAGCTCTACACTGTTAGAAGTAAGGTTACTTGCATATAATCCTTGTGGCTGTGTGGGCGCTTCTGTATCTGGTTTCGGATTAACAATTTGATTTACTTTTTTCAGGCCATCCTTTGTAACTTCATACATTACTTTTTTATCAAGGTTTTCACGTTTATTGTTATCTAAATTTATTAATGTTGCCCTCTCTCTGCCTTCTAAATGTGTAAGCTCAATAAGATCACCGGTCTTTACTGAAACTTTTTGTGTTCCAGCATTTTGCTGTTTATTCCCATAAAACTCCTTGTTATATACTACTTTACCTGATGTGTTTTGCACTTTAATACTTGCATATGTACTATCAAAGTAGTTATGTGGTACACCTGCTTTTAGATCAATTTGCATTTCTTCTGTTGATTTATTTAAATTTACTTTTGCGAATTCAAAATCTCCAATCCCTTTCAGCGACCATGCAAACTGGTTTCCTTCTAAAATATTATTTACATCAGGCATATCTGGTTTAATTGGATTAGAATCCGTACCCTTCCAAATCTCTGCTGTTAAAATTGGATATCCTAATGCAGCTACCTTTTGAATGGTATCGTTATTTGGACGTAATCCCCACTTCTCAAAGAAAGGAATCAAATTTTGTTTGGCTACTTTTGATGCTGAAATCATAAATAATTGTTTTTTATTTTCATCAGTTTGTGGAAGTTCACTTGAAGGCATGTCTCTATACAATTGATGCAATTTAGGATAAAAATCCTCTCCATACGCTAACTGTAGTTGCCAAAGCATAACAAGCTTTACAAAAACATCGCTAATTTCATCATAATTTTTATTCACTTGTTCTAAATATTGAAATGCTTTTGGATAAATTCCACTTTTCTCTAAGTTGGATGGTTGATTAAATGCTTTTTCTACAGAAAGGCTGTATATATTATTTTGTACTTCTGTCATATTATAAAACTTCCAGGGCGATTGTTGTCTCAAATGTCCTGCCTCATGCCAAGGGCCCCAGCCATCTGTTATAAATTTATTAATATCTAACACGTATTGGATTGCATCTCCTACATATGCTGTTCGATAAGAAGTTGCATACATATAATAATCAGGAGAATGATTTTCTTCTACGTAATGAACATAATGTTTATCTACTTGTTCTTCAGATAATCCAGCTACTTTGTCTTGAATTCGAGTAGCTTCATCCATCTTTTTTAAGAGTTGTACAGGATCTGTATTAGAACCCAACAAATATTTCTTAACACGTGCAGGGCTGGCCGTAATTAATACACGTTCGCCTTTTAACTCCACTGCATGTGCATTAGGATATTGGTCCAGCATGTTTATTAAATCTTGTTTCGTATGCTTTCCTAGTTCAAAGAAAGGCGTAGTCGTTCCACCTGTTGTGATTGTTGTTCGAATGGTACCACCTTGCTGTTTATTATAAAAATAAATCAGCCCCCCATTTGGAGATTGGATTGTGTTTACACCAGGTTTTAATGTAAATGATTTTATCTTAGAATCTTCTCTCCAAGAAGCATCATACGAATACGTTCCAATATATACCTGAATATCTTGATTACCTTCTACATTAATCGTTATTTGTTCATTTGGTTTTGCATATAAACCAGTTGGTTCATATGGACTAAATGCCATACTTTTTCTTTCCTGTTGTTTTAGTACCTCAACATCTCCTTTTCCTGGGACTGTAAATGTTATATTTTCTGATTTAACTGACTTTTCACTTTGCAGTGATGTCGATAAATTTTTTTGCTGCTCCTTTTGCTCCGCAAAGACATCTGATGAAGAAATCATTCCAGTCGCAAGCATAGTTACTGTAGCAGTAGCTGCAAGTATTTTTCTAGTTTTATGTTTTGAATTATTCCCCATATTATCTCCCTCATTTTTCCTTAGTACTCTTAAGGATTTTTTGTTTTCTTCTTCATGTTTTTACAATCTAAACTATTCATACTATTTAAGTTGTGTCTATTACTCTATATTTTTTCATAAATATCTCCTTTTCTTTATTTATTATTGTATATAAATGTTATTTGATGACACATTAAATAACAACTTTACGATAAACTCATCGATAACAGCCTATTATGTTTTGATTCTGTATTCTAAACTCCCATCTAATTGGAGAAATACACCCAATTGGAGAAATCAGTAAATAATTTTCAACATTTAAGGGTTGGAATCTCACAAAAAATTCATAAAACTTATTTACTTTAAAGGTTTAAACAATTGTGACCACATTTGTTTGAACCTCCACAATTTTTTTCTAAGCTATTCTCTAAAAATCTTATTTTTCGTTGTAAATAAACCTGATTGGTACTCTTTATGCAAAAGAAAAGATGGAATCTTTAATTCAACTCCACCTTTTTTCGAAATAAAAAGCATCTAATTCTATTTGAATTAGATGCTTACATTTAGTCCTTAGGCCTAATATTCTAAACTATTTACGCGTTTGTAAATCTTTTTTTATTACATCCCAGAGTGAATTATCTTGACGCATCGGTTTACCCTCTTCATCCCATTTTATTTTTCCTGTTCCCAATTCATAATCCATCCCTGTCCATGTGTCTTCACGAAATGCATAGAATGATTTATGCCAACCTTTTTGGTTGAAGATAGAAATAAGATCTTGCATGTATTGGGTAGCTCCTGGAACAGTACGGTTAATTCCAAACTCCTCTGCAATAATTCGATTAGATGATACATGATTTTTCTTAGACCATTGTTGGATTGGCTTCAAAAATTGCTCTAATCCCTGCTTATTCCACATTACAGGTTTCTCTAAATCTCCTACTTTTACTAATCCTGGATATTGATACTCCTTATTTTGTTTTTCACCTTGACTCGTTAATTCATATGGTTCATACATATGAAATGCATATAGGGTTTTTTTATCATTTACTGGTTTTAAATATTTAAAGGCCCATGGAGTAGCATATAAACCTGAATCTAAAATAATCGGTGTTTCTTGGTCTACTTCACGAATGGAATTGATTACTTTTTGATAAAATCTGTTTAAATCCGCTGTCGTTCCCTTCACTTTTGCATACCATTTCTCATAATCTTCCGTCCAAAAATCATTATATCTATTATTTTTAGCTGTTTCTGGATGTGGTTCATTTATAATATTATAACCAACCACCGCGGGGTGATCTTTTAATTCCAAAGCAAGATCCTTCCAAAATTGACTTGCTTGTTCTTGATACTTCTCTTCCTCCCATATTCTGTCGTCATTCTTGTTATTATTAAATTGGCGCCATCGATCACCAGGTAAGGATAACATTGTAAGAACAACTTTCATTCCTTGTGATTGTGCGGCATCTAAATCCGCCTTTAATTTTTCTAAATCCTCCTTTACTAATCCCTGATAGTTATCTGCATTACCTATCAGAAAATCCTTTCCAGAAGTATCTGGTTTATCCTCAAATAGAAAATCTTTATCTTTTGCCCATTTATCAGGTGCTAAACGTACATATTCAATATTAGCTTCTTTTGCACTTTTATAGTTTTCAGGTAATGACGTACTATTCATGAAATTAGTACCCTTTCTTTTCGAATCCCAAAAACTAATTTTTGAATCGCCTTTGTGGTATGTATCAGCTCTTACATTCATTTCCTGTACTCCGAAACTCATCATGCCTAATAACGCAACAATTGGCAAAATTTTTTTCACAACTTTTCCTTCTTTCTCTTTATATTTAACACACATAACATACCTTTGTTTTGTTACAGGAATATGGCAATTTCCCAAAAATTCTTTTTTAGTTTATAAGATCGCAGCGCATTCATAGAAATGAAAGAGATAATTAGAACATTGCTTCATTTTCAAAGAAACAAAAAAGGAATCCTTTACGGATTCCTTTTTGCAATTCACTCTTTTTCAAATGGTACATTTCGCACCTATTTTCAGTATACCTTATAATTCCTATAAAATAAATAAGATTAAATGAAATTCACTTCAAATTGTGATAGAAAACATAATTAAGAAGCGAAGATAACTAAATATTATCCCTTTTATTAAATAAAAAAGATTAAATAATTCCCCCTCCAAACTAGGACCCCTTTGCATTTTTTACAAATATTGTTATAATTAGATAAACCAGAGCATTACCCCATTAACAAAGGGACTCCATAATTGGAGTCCCTTTGTTAATTAGCTATTAAAAATGATAGCATGTGATTATTGTATAATTTCTTCCTTTTTTAGATCTGCATATTCTTCTACGAAATCCCATAAACCTTGCTTTTCGAAGTAAGAAACACTTTTTTCACTTCTTCTAAGAGTTTAATTGCTTCATATTCATTAAGAGAATGTAAAATATTGAAATGATATACATACTCTTCATTTCCTAATTCCATACAAACTGCTAATCCTTTTTCAAATTGCTTTAAGAATATACAAGCTGTCCCTAATGCGTTTTCACATGAAGCAATTTTCACCTCATATCCCATTAGCCCAAAATACAAGGAATATAGATACTTATTTTACTTTCAAAGGCTGAAACCTTGCTGCATAACTACTGAAAATAAACATAAGAAAGACGTTCAAATCCATATGGATAGAACGTCTTTTCACTTTACTTTATACAGATACTGATTTTTCACTTATTCATTTTGCATTGTACTTAAAAAATCGATAAATTCATCTTCATTTACAGGTTTACTGTAGTAATAGCCCTGAATTAGATAACATCCATTACGTTGTAACACTTTTAATTGTTCCTTCGTTTCCACCCCTTCTGCTATCACTTTCATGTTTAAAGTATGAGCAAGTGAAATAATGGTTTGTATAATTTCATCTCCATCAGTAGAAGTTCCGATCCTATTAACAAATTCTCTTGGAATTTTCAAAATATCAATTGGATAAAGAGGCAGATACGCTAGTGAAGAATAACCTGTACCAAAATCGTCAATTGATAAATGTACACCATATGATTTTAATACTTTTAACTTCGATAAGGTTTCTTTTTCATCTACCATTGCTATTCGCTCTGTTAATTCCAAATCAATTGAATTAGCAGGTACTCCTATCTCTTCTATGGTAGATATCATTGTTTGAACAAAATCTTTCTGTTCAAACTCTATAGCTGATAAATTTATCCCCATCTTTAGATTTGAATAGCCCGCAGAATGCCATTCTTTCAGTTGTCGACACGCTTTCTGTAACGTCCACTTCCCAATTGAAATAATCTGCGCCGTTTCTTCTGCGATAGGTATAAACTCAAAAGGAGAAATCAGCCCAAGCTCTGGATGTTGCCAGCGTATTAAAGCCTCTGCACCAATAACCTTACCTGCCTTACTATCAATTTGTGGTTGATACAATAAAAATAACTCATTATTTTCAATTGCATTTGGTAAATCCTGTTCTAATCGTAATCGACGAGTTACTTTTTGTGATAATGTCTCGTCATACATACAAACAGCATTGTTACCTTTTTCCTTTGCGCTATACATAGCGATATCAGCGTGTTGTAAAAGTGTAGTAGTATTTATTCCTCCAAATGGATACACTGCTATTCCTATACTAAGAGATAAGTAAAAACTATGCTGATTTACTACAAATGGTTCTTCAGTTATACGAAATAGAGTTTTACACAAATCCAATAGCTGTTGCTCTGTTTGGTTATGGACAATGATTGCAAACTCATCTCCACCTATTCTTGCTAGAGGAATAGTCGGTGACAGACATGTCCTAAAACGTTTGGCAACTTCTTTTAAAACTCTGTCACCAATCGAATGACCCAATGTATCATTAATGGTCTTAAAGCGATTTAAATCAATATACAGGAGCCCGAACTTATCCTGTGTTTTTTGTGCACGCTTAATGGATCTATCTAATTCTTGTTGGAAGAATATACGATTTCCAATCTCCGTCACCGTATCATGGAACGCAAGATAATTTATCTCATCCTGTTGTTGTTTCATCCTCGTTATGTCTTTTACCATTACATAACTCCCAAAGGTTTGTCCTTCTATCATAATAGGAACTATAGTGACATACCAAAAGAGAATATCCTTCTCATTGTTATTTTTCACACGTAACTGTAACGAAGATGAACTACATCGTTTCCCTTTCTTTATAGCCGATTCCAATTCAGATTTATCTTCATCTAAAAAAATAGAGAAGCTCTCTTTCCCTATTAATGCAGCACTTTCTTTTCCTAATAACATACTTCCAGCCTGGTTTATATTTAATACGATACCATTTGAATCAATCGTTAAAATAGGATCTGGATGATACTCATATAAAGACTTAAATCTCTCTTGATTTTTTACCAAATCATTAGATTTGTTTATTAAATCCCTTGTTCTTTGAGATACTGTTTGTTCTAATTGATTATTAAACACTTTTAAGGTCTCGGTTAAATCTTTGTTTTGCATTCGTACAATTGTATGACGAATCAGTACAAATACAAAAGCAATACAATTTCCCGTAATCAATGTAGCTGAAGAAGTTTGTTCTTTCAAAGTAAAGCCAATTAAGACTGCAACTGCAAGATAAGGAAATATGCCAAGAAGTTCCCTTCCAAATTTCGGGTTGACAATAAAATAATTTCTTTTAGAAGAAGTATTCTTTGGGATTGTAGCAGCAATAGCGATAAATAATAGGAAAACTCTATACAAACACCTTAATAATATAACTGAACGATCTGACAAATCATCTTGTAAGTAAAAATATAAGTAGTCCGTAATAGCCAATCCAGTTAATACTAAGATAAAAATAAACAATTTACTTTTTGCATTGAAAATAGCAGGTCGAAAGATTAGTGTAACTCCAAGTAATAGAAGTAATAAATCTATAATCGGAAAAATAAATGAAAGAAAAACATCTCCAATTGAAAAGAATAAGATATTTGCGGAAGGTTTATTAAATAGGTACCACTCTAATGTAAAAATAGCAGTAACAACAATGCATAAATCACAAAGTAAATACGCTCTCTCCCATTTGTTACATTCCATCATAATTTTATAAAAAAACGCAAAGAGAAAGAAAAATAAGAAAAACAACAAAAATATATCAGAGATATTAAAATTTTGTATTGGTAATTCTACATTAAGTACTTGAAAAGCAGATATGAAATTTCCTATCAGGAAACACCCTATCGCAATAATTATGCAAATCCAGAATACTCCTAACTTAATTTTTCTGGATAATATAGAATACAGTAATGAGATAAATACAGTAGTTTCAACGACTAAAGATGATATCCGGATATTAAAATCTGATACGAAATAATGATTCGGAAGAACAAATAAAAATATAAAGCAAAAGCTTATATAAGCTATTAAAGCCAATATCAATACATAAAATTGCACATATGCATTTTTACGCAATGGACTCACCTTCTTGAGTTTTTTCTATACTTTTATTAAGAAATGTCTTGATAGTAGCACAACTCCTACTAATTAAAATGTGTGCTACCTATTATCCATATTATGACCTTTTTAAAAGATTTCTTTCTACATACAACAGTCTTATTAACTTTTTGTAGATGTTTACAATTTTCAATACTGAGGATTCCAAAAAGGATCAGTTAAAAAATGTAGTTTTTCAAGTATTTGTGCATCATAAATTTGGATTGTATAACTTATCTACTCTTTAAATATGAGATAAAATCCAATCCTCTATTGAATTATAGTTAGTTGCTAACTGTCACACTTAAAAAGGAATGAAAATATACTATCTTTAACATAGAAATTCGAATTAGTTTTCGAAACTAACTGTAACTATTATAGTTACAACTTAGATTGATGTCAATTTCATATTTCCTCCTTACTCAAAGAATTATAAATAATCTAGGATTAGGTGAAGCTGAAGCTGATATTGCATCTCTCTAAAAAGAATGTTACTCTAAAAATAGAATTATGAAAGGAATGATGGATGAATAATGATTAACTAATTTATATTTTAAGTTGAATTTTATAACTTCAAACTACAAAATATAGGGTTAGTCTATCCATTTTTAAAATTCAGTTCATACTTTATTTGTCATGATTCAAATGATTAATAAGTACTTATTAAGTATAGACAAAAGACTAATCCTTCCGATTACAATTGGGAGATTTTTTTATTCCCGTTTATGTTAGTTGGAACTTATTAATTGTTAAATGTACCTAACAAATAAAGGAGCGAGAAAAATGAGTACTTCAGACACTATTGTTACACATGTAATGCTCTATATAAGTCGTTAATATCCATCAAACTTATATAGAGCAATTAAAAAATGGATGGATGTTCCGACTTTATATGAAACGTTTCGATATATAAAGGAGGAATTATTATGTCAATGATAAAAGTCCAAGATTTAACTTTTTCATACCCAGGTAGCTTTGATAATATTTTTGAAAGTGTAAACTTCCAAATAGATACGGATTGGAAGCTAGGATTTATCGGTAGAAACGGACGAGGTAAAACGACATTCTTTAATTTATTGTTAGGGAATTATGAGTATGGTGGGAAAATCCTTGCTTCGGTAGAATTCAATTACTTCCCCTACTCTGTTGCAGATAAGAACAAATTCACTTATGAAATCCTTGAAGAAATTTGTCCCCAAGCAGAAGATTGGGAATTTCTGCGTGAGATATCCTATTTAAATGTTGATGCTGAGGTCATATACAGACCATTTAAAACATTATCAAATGGGGAACAAACAAAGGTGTTGCTTGCTGCACTGTTTTTAAATGAGGGCCAATTCCTATTAATTGATGAACCAACAAATCACTTAGATACTGATGCACGAAAGATAGTCTCTGATTATCTAAGGAAGAAAAAAGGATTTATTTTAATTTCACATGACAGAATCTTTTTAGATGGGTGCGTTGACCATATCCTATCTATAAATAGAGCAAATATTGAAGTTCAGAGTGGTAACTATTCTTCTTGGAAGTTAAATTTTGATAGACAGCAAGAGCACGAAGAGGCTACAAATGAGCGTCTACAAAAAGACATAGGGAGATTAAAACAGTCTTCCAAGCGTTCAGCAAGTTGGTCTCATGATGTGGAAGCTTCAAAAAATGGAACGAGGAATTCAGGCTCTAAGTTGGATAAGGGGTTTGTAGGTCATAAAGCAGCCAAGATGATGAAAAGAGCAAAAAACCTTGAATCAAGACAACAAAAAGCTATTGAAGAAAAGTCAAAATTACTAAAAAATGTGGAGAAAACTGAGTCCTTAAAATTGGAACAATTACAATTTAAATCAAATGAATTGATTACTTTGGTTGATGTGTCCGTTAAGTACGATGACCAAATTGTGAATGATTCGATTAGCTTCATAGTTGAACAAGGTGACCGAATTGTACTTGATGGAACGAATGGGAGCGGAAAAAGTAGTATCCTAAAACTAATTCTAGGACATCCGATACAGCATACAGGCTTAGTTATTTTAGGTACAGGACTCATCATTTCCTATGTCCAACAAGATACTTCTCATTTAAAGGGATCGCTATCAGACTTTATTGAACAGCACAAGATTGATGAGACCTTATTTAAATCCATCCTACGTAAGATGGACTTTGACCGAATTCAATTTGAGAAAGATATATCTCATTATTCTGGTGGACAAAAGAAAAAACTGCTTATCGCTAAAAGCTTATGTGAAAAAGCTCATATATATATATGGGATGAACCACTAAATTTTATAGATATCTATTCCCGTATGCAAATCGAAGAGCTTATTCAACAATTTAATCCCACAATGGTTATTGTTGAGCATGATAAAGCATTTCAACAAACAGTTGCAACAAAAACTATATCTATGTAGCTCAAAACGAATACTTGAAAATATAATCAGCAAATTGAGTCATTGAATTATAAATACTTTAATGACGTGTTGAAAAAAGCCTAATTTCTCTACAATACATTGAGAAATTAGGCTTTAAATAGTAATAATAGAATTCATATACACTGAATAATTTACACGTTAGGTTTATCTGTTAATGCAGTAACAATCCTGTTCACTAAGTCTTCTGGTATCCATTCATGATTTGTATCATTCGTTTCATTTGGCCCTAAAGAATCAATAAACTTTTTAAACTTTGGAAATAAAACAATAGAAGTGATCCAATGTATCGTATGATTTATAGAGAAGAAATGAAAAACTCCTTGCTTTTCACCCTCCTGTAATATTTCTTTTAACTGTTCAAAATTACCTATGAAATACGGTTTAATCTTTTCTAATCGTGCACTTTCCTTAATAATCTCCTCATATGCCAATGATCCAATTTCAGGGTTCTCTTTTATATGTATAGTAAAAACCGTTAAATATTCTCTAAGGGCATCGATAGGATCAAATTGATTCTTCTCAAGAAAATTGGGTAGCTCATTAGCAAGGCCATATTTCTTAAATACCTCATAATATAGGTTTTCTTTCCCATTAAAATAGTAAGAAGCCATAGCAACATTCACTTTCGCTTCTTTTGCAATTTCTTGTATGCTCGTACCTTCGTAGCCACGCTCTCCAAATTTTTTCTTAGCAGCCTTTAAGATATTTTCCATCGTCTGCTCTCGAGATTTCCCCATTTCACACACCTCAAATAGTATATATTTCACTTCAAAAACCCAATAAGGACTTTGAATAGAGTATCTTTTTAATGAAATTTAATTATATATTTAAAGTGGTAACTTAACAACCGATGAGGTTCTGATTACTTTAAACAATATCCCCTTGCGTAGCATCAATAGCTTTCAACTACTTTACGCTCTTTTCTAATTGAGTAAAAGAATAGACAAAAAACATCTAATTTCATCTTAATTTCGTGCGCGAATAAAAACATAATAAGGACCAAAGTTTATTTATTTTATAGATAAACTTTGGTCCTTTCGTTACATTATACAAATTTAAAATAAACTAGCGTACTCGTATCTTGATGAGATAATTGTCCATCAATCGTCCATCATTTTCTGACTAAATCTGTTTAATCTCGATATAAGGTCCTTTAATGTTTAATTTGTTAATATCATTAGATATATTGCCTACAGTTGATTTTTCATTAAAAGTATAGACCTTTTCACCATTTACAAAGATACCCCAATTTTTATCTTCGTAACTGATACCATAACCAGCATTGCTAGACGTAGCTTGGAGTTGATTTCCATTCATTGAAAGAGATAATTTCCCTTTTCCTTTGTTAAGTTTATCATTCACACTGTTGATACTATTCATTTGTTCTTCAAGGGCTTTTTGTTTATCAAGAGTAACTTGATGGTTTTTCCAGTCTAATTTATAGTGGTTCGTAAAGAATTCATTATATGTATCTTTATTATTTGTTCCCCACCATTTTGAACTTACCCATTCGATATTGTACTGATCTGAAATTCTACGATTTGTTATTTTTAAATCTGATGTAGTTTCTGTTTTATCAGCAGTAATAACCGCTACTACGTTTGGAGAAAAACCATATCCTGTTAAAGCTGGTACTGTATCTTTTGAAACAAAATTATTCGTTCCTTCATTATAACTACGTGATTTCATAAATAGTTGATTACCATAGAAAGTATTGAATGAATCACGATTATAAATTCCCCACTCTGGGAAATTAAATGATTGGAATCCTACTTTCCAATTTAATTTTTTATCTGTGTGAGTCTCCAATACCGTTTTATAATCTACTTGATCATAAGATACACTTTCTTTCCAAGCAAAGCTACCTGTGATACTTGCATCGGCATTTGGCCCTTTATCATTTACTCCTACTTTAACACTTCCACCAAGTGTATACCCTACCTCAGAAGTGACCTTTGCTGAAGTCATTGTATTAACTGGGGCAGCTTTATGGAATTGAGCACTATCACCACTTGTTATTTCTGCTTCAGTATGATAGGCTGATGGCCATTTTAAACCTGCGTTATAGTATCCGCTATTAATTGTATATTTAGCATCTATATTACTACCATCGGTGGTAACAATTGCAATCTTTTTATCTGCGTAAGGATCCTCAATAAAAGAAACCTTTATTGAATTTTTGATATTTTGCTTCATGTCATAAGTAGTTTTAAAACTATTATAGACCTTCCCACCATTTTGAAGATTTTCTACAGTTCCTTTAGACTCTGCAAATGCAGATGTTGCTTGTAAACCAAATGATCCAGACATAATAACGGACGCTACCGCAACGCATTTAGCTATTTCTTTTGCTTTTTTCATACAGACAGCCACTCCTTCTTAAACATTTAAAAGATATAAATATATTATTTCTAGTTCACAAAAATAGAGATAGATTCATAGCCATACAATATAGAAATTCATTAACTTTATGACACTAACTAAAAACACATGTTTCACTAATCTTCCTCTCACTATTATTGATAACTATTATCAATATTATTAAAACATAAAGTAACGATTTAAACAACAATTTTAAATACAAATTTAAAATTGTTGTTTAAAAAAATACAAAAAAATTATAGAATTCTTCATTTCGAGAATTACTATATTTTCAATTACTTATTACAGCCTATATTCAGATACATTATTTCCTTTCCATTCATAATAATCTAAAATTCCTTCATAAATGGCTTCTGCTGCAATTTGTCTGCCATTTTCCGTAGATAATTTACTGTAATCAATACCATTATCTATAAACGCCAGTTCCGTCAACACAGCTGGCATGTCATTTTCTCTTATAACATGAAGGTCTCCATGTTTAACTCCTCTGTCTCGTGTTTGAAGTGCCTCTACTAAACGTGTTTGAATTTTTTCTGCTAAAACGCGACTTTCTTCCACATGAGGATTTGTTTTTTCGGATTTAGAAGATTTATAGTAATATGTTTCTGTCCCTTTTGCATTACCATTAAAAGCATTTGCATGTACGCTTATAAAGATATTACCCTGATTTTTCTTAGCAAATTTAACACGTTCCTGTAAAGAACTTTTTTGATCATGTCCTGGTCTATTATCAGATTGACGAGTTAATAAAACTGTAAATGGTGTATGCTTTTCAAGTAATTGTTGTAGACGTAAAGAAGTGTCTAGTACAATCTTACTTTCAGGTAATCCCTTTGTGGATTTCCCAGGATCTTCGCCACCATGTCCAGGATCAATAATGATTGTTTTACTTTCTAATGGGTTTTTTGGACGATGTTGCATCATATCTGTTTTTGCAGTAAGTTGAGCAGCTTCAGCACGTGTTATAAATCTATTTGGTTGCCAACCGTTCTCAGTACCATTGGAAATTTTCAAACCGATTAAAATATTGGCATATTTTTCTCCCCAATGCCCTTTTAAATCTTCAAATTTAACCTGCTCGTTATGATTTGATGTGCTTTGTAGTTTATATGCATTTACTAGCATCGTAGCCATAGCAGCGCGAGTTACTTTTCCGGATGGATTGAAGATTCCATTACCCTCACCTTTAACAATACCAGCTTTTTCAGCAGCAGCAATATACGGAGTAGCCCAGTGGTTTTGTGAATCTGTAAATGATGGTTTTGCATTAGAGTCAATTTGTATACCTAAAACTTTTGTCATAATTTTTGTAGCCGAAGCTCTGTCTAATGAGTCATTTGAACCGAAAGTTCCGTCTGGATAGCCATTCAATACCTGTTTATCAACTAAATAATTAACGGATTTGTCCGCCCATGCAGGAACATCTGGGAACTTATGAGTATTTGCAAATGTATTAGATGAGTAGGATAATAGACTTCCAGCAAGAATTCCTGTAGCAATTAATTTATATTTCAAAATGTAACACCTCTATCAATTTATTACAATTTGGTAAATATATCATTTATAATTAATCTTTAAATAATACGACTTTGAATAAAGAATAGATCACGTTATTTATATCGCTATATATAGTATAACGAATTTAAAATCGAACTATTACTCCAAAAATAATCCTCGGACATACACTTATAGATAGAGATTATTAAATATACTCACCAATATTGTGTAACCAGTATAGTTACTTATACATACGAGTGTCAATTAAAATAACCTTACAATTTTGTAAGATAACCACCTTAATAGTAAACAAAGTAATTATTAAATAATATAAATAGTTACTAGATATAATAAAATAACAACCTTAAATTTTGAAAAAAGACTAATTATTTTGATAGGAAAATAACTTATAACACCAACATTTTTAACAATGCTTTTGAATCCTACTTTACTCTATAATTCTCTGTTATATTCCAACGTGAATGCTCCTATAATATAGTCAATTGCTGCAATGAATACTACAAACTTATAACATTGTATTCCCTCAAAAAACATCTCTAGAAGCCACCTAAAGTAGCCTATATTAATAAATTCACACAATCCATCTTTTCATTCCCTTAAGACATCCTCAAATTTTACAAGGAATGAAAAAAGAAGAGGGAGACCTTCCCTCTTCACCAAAAAAATTAAAAAACACCTTAATTTATATCCCCTGCCTTTTACAATCTCACGTCTATTGATAGCCAGTTTAATTCTTCAATTCTATTTTCATAGATTCATGTATTCTTCTAAAGTCTGCTTTTGTTTATATATATTTTCAGCAATATCTCCTACATAGCGAATATGCCAAGGTTCATATGCATAACCTGTAATACTTTCCTTTCCCTTAGGATAACGAATGATAAACCCTGCGCGATGCGCGTTTTCTTTCAGCCATTTTCCTTCCTTCGTATTAGCAAAGGATAACTCTAGTTCATTGTTCGCACTTTTAGAAGAAACGTCCATTGTTAACCCTGTTTGATGTTCGCTATGTCCTGGTTTTGCCGAGAAGCGATCCGTATGCTCTTGTCCTTTTCTTTTCACATTGTTTGTATACAATCGTTGTTGATAGTCATAGGAACGAAATCCCGAAACAGCATTTAACTGAATCCCCTCCTGCTTTGCTAAATCAAATAACTTTTCCAGTGCTTCTGCCGCCTCTTTACGGAGGTGACTCTTTTCTACCGTTCCACTAAATGAGAATGGTACATTTGGTACAACTAAATCCTCTGGTTTATAGTCTTCGGGTAATCCATATTCCTTATTAACTACAGCCTGTATACTAGCAAAAGAACTTTCATTGTATTTTGATTGCCCTTTTCCTCTACTATCTTTCTCTTTATTTATGGAGTTTTCACGAGATTCATAGTTCGTCTTATCTGGTTCTTTACCAATAGATTGATTGGTGTAAATTATAAAGATACCTAACATCATAATTACACAAATGAAAATTCCTACTAATTTAAGTCTCATTATTCATTTCCTTCCTGCAACTCTTACTATTTCTCGTTCATAATATCTCAACCATATCAAATTCATATTAATTTGAAGTGAACTTTTGTTCTTACCATATTTCTTAATAGAAAGACTGTATATCCTTCTATTTGTTTGACATCATTAAGATGCTCACAAATATAAATAAATTCTATTCCTACATATAGATAAAAAATCTAAAAATT
This sequence comes from Bacillus sp. GC_Bacil_1, assembly GCF_026540675.1. Classification (NCBI taxonomy): domain Bacteria; kingdom Bacillati; phylum Bacillota; class Bacilli; order Caryophanales; family Bacillaceae; genus Bacillus; species Bacillus sp. GC_Bacil_1. Next base: position 123,320 of record NZ_JALNUG010000013.1, on the reverse strand, counting down.
TATATAATAAGATTAGAAGTGTAGCGTATTATTATTGAAGGGTCTTGGTATAATGCTAGGCATTAATGTAAAAAAAACAAATGAAGAGTTAATTATTTCATGGCAATTGACGGAGATTACAATTCCATTACGTGATGTGATTGAGATTACCGAAGATGCTACCTATGCTGGTGTTGAAGAAGTAGATGTCATACGTATTGGAACAGCTTATGGGACAACAGATCGTATTTTAATTAAAACAGTAAAACAAAATTATGTATTATTTACTACAAATAAATTTGCTATTTTAAATGCCATTCACGCTTGAATATAGGAGTCTTCTTGGCTAAAATGATAAAAATAAGCACATCTTGTTATAAAAACAGATGTGCTTATTTTTTAATTTCTATGCATTTTTACGTTTTAAGAAAATCACTCCACCAACAATTAACAGTAATGCGCCTGCAGCCATAGATATCCAACTTGTAAGATTAGTACCTGTTTGCGGTAACCATCCAATTTTAGATTGAATTTCTTGCTTAGGTTGTGGTTGTTCTTTTACTTGCTCGTTAGGCTGCTCTGGTGTTGGAGTATTTTTATCTGAATTTGGCTGTTCTGGTTTAGGTTGTTCCGGCTTTACCTCTTTAAATTTCACTGTTTGTTCCTTATCTTCAATTTCAGCGTGAATAGCTACTAATATATTATCTTGATACAGTTCTTCAAATACTACTACTTCTTTACCTTGTAATGCAGAAGCATTAAATGTGAAATCTAGTGTGATAGAACCATTCTTCTCTTTAGCAATAAACTTAGATTCTACTGTTACTTCTTTTCCATCAACTAATAATGGCTTGTTTGTTGCTTTATCCATCAGTTTACCTTTTACAACATACTCTTTACCCACGATTAAGTCTTTGTATTCCACTTTATCTTGGATTGTTACAGATTTAGAAGCGTCTAACTCTTTAGAACCATCAGCTTTGTTTGTTGCTGTCGTTTTAATAGAAGGTTCTACAAATCGAACTGTTTGACCTACATCGTTAATGTCAGCATGTGTGGCAATTACTTGACCTTCATGTAATAAGTCTTCAAACACGACTACTTCTCTTCCTTGCTGTTCAGCACCAACAAAAGTAAAGTCTAATGTTACAAAACCGTTCTTTTCTTTTGCAGTAAACTTCGTTTCAGCTGTTACTTCTTTTCCATCAATTAATAATGGTTTGTTAATAGCTTTGTTCATTAGTTTACCTTTTACAGTGTACTCTTTACCTACAACTAAGTTAGTATACTCCACTTTGTCTTGAATAGTGATAGAATCCTTTGAATGAATCTCTTTTCCACCATCAGCTTTGTTTGTTGCTGTCGTTTTTACTGATGGCTTAACGAACTTAACTGTTTGACCTTTATCATTGATATCAGCATGTGTTGTAACAATTTTTCCTTCTTTCAATAACTCTTCGAATACTACTACCTCTTTTTCTTCTAAACCAGTTGCATCAAATGTGAAGTCTAATGTAATAGAGCCATTTGCTTCTTTTGGTGTAAACTTCGTTTCAGCTGTTACTTCTTTACCATTTACAACTAATGGTTTATTAGTCTCTTTATTCATTAATTTACCTTTTAAAGTGTATTCTTTACCTACTTGTAGGTCTTTGTATTCCACTTTATCTTGGATTGTTACAGACTTAGACGTGTGTATTTCTTTTGTACCATCTGTTTTATCAGTAGCTGTTGTTTTTATTGAAGGAATCTTTTCATCTTTGACAATGTGTTTAATGATTTGACCATTCTCTTTAATTTCAAAAGAGAACGTTTCTTCATTTAATACATAACCTTTTGGCGCAACAGTTTCTTTATATGTGTATTTTCCAAATGGTAATTTTTCAAATTTAGCGATTCCTTTATCGTCTGTTTTTCCTTTTACTACTTCTTTTCCTACTTCGTTATAAATCGTAAATTCTGCATTTGGAAGCTTGTTATTTCCATCAGCTACATCTACCTTTGTAATTTCTAGATCACCTTTGATAAGATGATTAACTGCCAATAACTCAATAATCTTCCCATGTTCCTTTATTTCGAACATAATTGGTTCTTTAACAAGAACGTAACCATGTGGAGAAGCCTTTTCTACAAATGAATATTTACCATACGCTAAATCTTTGACGTTAATCTCGCCATTTTTATCTGTCTTATATTCCCCAACTACTTTTCCACTTTCATCTTTCAATTCAAATACTGCACCTTCTAATTTTTTGCTAATATCTTCATTATCTACTTTTAGTAATTTTACACTACCTTTCACTTCGGTATTTTCCACTGTAAAAGTAAGTGTTTTATTGTGCTCTTTAATTTCAAAAGGATACTTTGTTTTATTTCCAATATATCCATTAGGTGTTTTTGTCTCTAAGAAATAATACTTACCATACGTAAGACCTTCAACGTTTGCAATTCCATTTTCTTTTGTTACTACTTTTTGCACTTCTTTTCCATCTTCAGTAAAGACTGTGAATTCAACATTTGGTAAAACCTTTCCTGAATCACTGAGCTTTTTAATTTCGATGTTACCTTTTACTTTGTTATTTACTATTTGGACAGCTCCTGTTTCTCCTGTCTTAACTTCAATAGTTTGTAGTTTATCATCTGAAACATAGCCTGTTGGTGCTTTAATTTCTTTTAATGTGTAAGTACCAATTGGTAAGTTGTTTAATTCTGCCATACCATCAGCACCAGTCGTGATTTTTCCAACTGATTCATTATTTGCATTAAAGACCTCAAATACTGCATCAGCTAAAACTTCTCCATTTTCTCCAACCTTTTTAATTTTTAAAGAACCAGCTGCTTCCCAATTTACTGCAAGATCACTACTAAGCTTTTCTTCATTTCTTTCTAATAGTACTGTAGCGTTCTGAACAGTATCCGTACCACGGTAAGCAATTGCTTGAACTTTAGTTAAATTAGCAGCTACACTTAAATTAAATTCACCCGTTTTTGTATTCTTAGGAATTTGGATACGAAATTTTTCTCCAACTGAAAGCTGATCTTTCACTTCTCCATTTTCACTAACAATTCTAACTCCATTAGGTGCATTTTTCGCTACTACCTTATAAGAACCACTCTTAGCATTTGTTTGTACTGAATATAGATTTGTTTCGAAGAATTCACCCTTTAATTCTGCTTTTTGCTTTTCAGCAGGAATCACATTCATAAAAACATCTTGAGTCTCTTCACTATTATTAGCATTACTAATAATAGCCTTAGCTGCTTTTTCAACATTTTTATTCTCATGTTTTAATTCATTTACATCGAGTTGACCTAATGCATTCCAAACCGCAAGTTGCGTTGCATAATGCGCTTCATTTTTATTAGCTACTCCCAGCTGTTCAGCACTTTTTTGTGGGAAACCATTTAATAAGACTCTATATACTACATTATCTGTTTTCCCCATTTCAGGAAGATCTTCACCATTTGGTGATTTTAATCCAAGAGTTAAGCAATAAGCAATTTGACCACTTGAATTTTTAATCATTTCAGTGCGAATGTACTTACCTAGACTATTACTATAACTCCAGTCCATTGAATATTTCTCATGCATCATAACCTCTGCACTAGCCCTAGGTAAAAATACATTAAGGAATAATGCCAGTACTGATAATAATGTAAAAACTCTTATAATGACTCTCTTACCCAATTTTGTAACCTCCCTAGAATAAATTAATCCGAGTATATATCGCAATATCTAAAACATTCACGATCGACCCGATTATCATTATAAAACAATAAATTACAAATATTAAATAATTTTAATGAAATAGTCAAAAAATTTACACATTTTATTATTTATCAAGTTTTTTAACGAATTTACTATATACAAATTCTAAAACACGCCTACAAGTTAAAAGACAAATATGTATGTTAAATATATAAATACCAATTCCTTCACTTCAGTTATTAAGCTTTCCCCCTATTAAAAATAGCCTTTTCATTTTCTGGTTAATCCGAATAATTTATACACCTCTTTTAATCTATTAATTCTCTATTACGCTCCTTCATTGAGATATAAGGGTGACTCCTCATTTAAAGAATAAAGTAAAACTTTATTCAGCTCGATCCCCATCTAACTTCTTTACTTTCATTGAATTTTTGGGCGTGAGTCTTACTGCCCACAAATAGCGGGATACATTATGCAATATTGCATTTGATAATCATTTTCAATGTAACTACAATGATTACAGGGTTACTGTTAATCCAATATTCTACATGGAGGTTTTATTATGTTAAAAAAAATTATTGTATCTTCTATGGCGCTTACTATGTTCGGTGGAGCTGCAACTATGCTAGAGGCACCTACTGCTCAAGCAGCTTCTTATAACTCAACGTCATCCTCTTACTTTGATGTCACTCCTGAAGAGGCCGTGGCTTTCTATCAATCTCAAGACTATAAAAAATTAAAAGTATTTTTGGATGACTTTGAAGCAAGAAACCCTTATACTCCAGGTGGAGGCTACGCTCAAGGGAGTGTACGTATGCAAAAATTCAACGATGCTCTTAGAGATGCCAAATTAACAAATGTCTACCAAGAATTTATTAGAATCTCATACTACAATCATTATCCAGAACCAAAATAATAACAACGGATTAAATGTTTATTATTTCTATAACTTAGCCTAATTTTAAATGTATAACCTAAAAATAATTACTAAAAACCACTCATATAAGAGTGGTTTTTCTATTTCCCCATATAATTTAGCGGAATGTTACATCATCTTTATTTTGATATCTTTTATAGTAGACATTCTCTCGTTGACACAATCTAGTAGGTTAGCAATGGAAATATCAAAATGTATTTATAATTGTTTTCTGTTTAATAGCAAAAAACGAACACCCTCTCACAATTAGATAAGGTGCTCGTTTTCATTTTTATCAGTAATTCTCAATTCAATTTAGCTTCTTTCCAATAAGTAAAGATTAAATTAACTTAAAAGCAAAGCGTTTTAAATTTAATTCATAGATCTTACTGAAACTTGGAATTGCCCCTTAGAACCATCATCATTTGAAACATAAATTTTATATGTTCCATTCGGTAATGGAGATAAAGCATTCCGTACATTTGTAACATTAATTTGTTGTTCTCCAGGTTTTATATAACCACCAACAATTAGCTCTGTATTTGGACCTTTTACACTATATCCCATTGTATTTTGACCATTATTTTTCATAGAGAAGCTTAAGTCAGTACTCCCATCATATACGAAAGAAGTTTCAGCCTCGCCACTATAATCCATTGTTTGGGTTAATAATAAGTCTGCAGAAACATGTTCAACTACATGAATTGGATCATTCGTTTTGTGTACTTCTTCAGCATAAGTATTATTCCCTAACACACCAAGTGTTAATGCTGAAACTACTCCACAACTAAGCACTAGTTTATTTAACTTCATTTTAAGTTCCCCCTTGATGTTTGTATTCTATTACCATCATACATCCTTTTCCAAGTGCGTTTTTATGTAATAATTCATATCTATAAACCTATATATCTTAACTCTGCACCTTAATAGTTATTGAGAAACCCACATAGATAAAGTTACAATATTACGCTTCATAAAAAACATGTGAATTTTAAAGTCTTTTTCTAACAAAGTTTTATACGAGTAAGTACCAAAATACTCACATAAATAGCATTTCTATTTCAGATAAAATGTACTAATAAAATTTTTCTAAAATTTCACTTTGTAATTTGATATATTCCATGTTAATATAACGAAGGCTACAAAACAGGAGTCACCATGTATATCATTTTTACAGAATATTCATACTTAAAAACCTTATTTTATCAGTAACTCAATCCCAATTTTACCTATACAAAAGTTAGTTTATAATTTCATATGTACATAAATTTAAATAGATTTTTTCTATCTTCCTTATCAATTTTAATACGAGTAATATAACAGCATTTTTCAAGTACCCTTCCTTTTTTAGATAAAAAGTCTACTAATACTAAACATCTATGTCCAACTCATACATAATTCTACTTACAAACTATTGGAGATGCAAAACTATGGGAATTTCTACTCTTTTATTAAATACCTTTATTATAATAATTTGTATCCTTAGCTATCACGTATTTTGGCTAGAGTTTAAAGAAAAAACAACATGTAATAATATATTATTTTCTATCCTTTCCTCCATTGCTATTATTTTTTGTATGACTTTTCCTTTTCATTTACATGTGGGATTTATTTATGATTTACGTTTTATTCCTATTATATTAGTTTTTCTATATGGAAATACAAAAAACATTGTTTTTATAGGAATTTTATATCTTTCTTATCGGTTTTACTTAGGCGGAAATGGCGTTCTTCCATCATTTATTATCTTCACTATTATTTTTGGTATAACAATGCTCTTTCGTTACTTATTACCTATGTATATTAAAGAAAAAAAAGTATTATTAAGCTTACTCCTTATTTTAGTATGTACAACTTCACTTTCTATTTGCGGTATTGTAACTCAAATACATACAGGAGGGAAAATAGACTCTACTCTCATAGAATTTTTATTAAATTACATAATCATTAATATTTTCACAGTATTATTATCAGTTTATTTAATAGAGGGAATGATCGAGAAATATAAAATGAAAGAAAAGCTACAACGGGCTGAAAAATTTTATATAGCTAGCGAACTAGCAGCGTCAATTGCACACGAAATCCACAATCCACTAACCACGGTACATGGATTCACTCAATTATTAAATGAAAAACATGCCTCTAAGCTATCTCAGGATCAATACTTAGAAATCATGTTAATTGAAATGCAGCAAATACAATCTACTATTAATAACTATTTATCTTTAACCAAACCACAGAACACCCTAAAAGAGAAAATAGATATTAATCACATTTTAAATCAGGTGAAAGATACTATTTCACCACTCGCTCTATCATACAAAGTTGAAATCAAACAAAATAGTACAGATTCCTTTTATATAAATGGGGACCCCGAAAAATTCAAACTCTGTCTAAACAACATCATCCAAAACGGAATTGAGGCTATGAAAAATGGTGGATTATTACAAATAAATATACAAAAAGTAAAAGGAAATATCATAATTGATATTATTGATTCAGGAATTGGGATGTCATCTCAACAAATAAAACGAATTGCTTTGCCATTCTATTCAACAACAGAAAAAGGAACTGGGCTTGGTACTATGATTGCTTATAGTATTATTAAAGAATTAAACGGAGATATAGAGATAGAGAGTAACTTAGGTAAAGGGACACGCTTTTCTATTAGTATCCCTTACTAATGCGATAAAAACTTTCTGTTTAGTTAATTACATAAATGAATTTTAAGAATCCCGCTAGCGCTAGCTTACTTATTAATTATCTTAAATTCATGTGTATTAATTAAAAATAATAAGGATCAGAGCTTATCTATTGTTACAGATATACTCTGATCCTTTAGTTTAATTCAATTAAAAACACTTAATATTTATAACTTTTCTTACATCGTGATGAAATACTAGTTCATCGACTTTATCTCATTTACTGATTAGATTGGTTTAATGTAAATATAACATCTCTCGACACTTAATTTGTTATTATCATTATAGACATTTCCTACAGTTGTTTTTCCATTAAAGTACAAACCTTGTGCCATTCATTGAAAAAGACAACTCCCTTTTTACTACTTCACTTCCACCGTATAATTCCCTGTCCCCCCGCCATACTGATACACATGTAAATAATACTTCCCTGGATACGTGTAGTAACTACCTACTAGTTTATTCCCTTGCTGCTGAGCATACGTAACATAATTATTTAAATCTGCTTCAGAATAAAGTACCCAGTTCATTCCGATATTATTTTCATTCGTTACGTTAATTTGAAGGTTTTTAGCAGTCTCCACATTAATTTCAAAGAAGTCACTTGTATCGCCATTTCCTAAACTAGCACGTAAAACTTGATTTAACTGCAGTTTGTTTGCTGTTTGGAATGAGTTATTCGGTTCTTTTTCTACACTGTTATCTTCTTTCTTTTGAACAGTTACAGTCGCTGTAGCAGTATTAGTTGCTCCTTTATCGTCTGTTACCGTTAATTTCGTCGTATACGTTCCTTCTTTTGTATATACGTGAGTTGGATTTTGCTCATTACTTACTGCTCCATCACCAAACTCCCATTTATACGAAGTAATTTTCCCGTCTTCATCTTTTGATCCGTCGCTTTTAAATGAAATTGCTTCATTTACATTTCCACTATACGGACCGTTTATAACTGCAACTGGTGCTTTATTCTCTGCACCTTCTTCTGTATTAATACCGTGGAACACAACATCATATTCAAATTGTCCTGATGCATTCACGCGATAATTTACGAAGTATGCTGTTACTGTTTTATAGCCTGTCCATTCCTTTGCACTTAAACGTTTTAACGTATCATTAACGTTTTGTGTAATTGTTTTCCAATCTTCATATTCTCCTTTTGCTGCGGTTCCTGTATATGTTCCTTGTAGTGTGAATGTATTAAAGAACTGTGATTTATTTTTCTTTACTGATACATTTTTCAATTTTGCTTCCGCTGTGATTTCTGCCGCAATATCTGAAACTGGCTTCCATACATGATTCGCTAAATAATCGTCTGATACTAATGGCACATTATATTTCTCACGATTATCAACTAGCATTTGCATATAATCTTGATATTCTTTATTTAAATTCGCATCTTTACTTAATGTAGAGCGATATGCATCATATGCTGTTACATCATTTTTCCTAATAAGATCATGTATTTTATCGAACATATCATATCTCTTATTGTACATATACGATTGTAAAGCAAAGGAATAATTATAGAAATCCCACGTTCCATACTTTGCATTTAACGTTCGCTCTGCCGTATAACGCTCTGCTGGATTTGAAGATAATCCTCCTATAATACTCTTTCTCGGTACAACATTATCCGTTCTCGTTGCCCCTGCAAAAAATTCAGCATTCCCTTCTTCAAACCAAGATAATCTTTCATTTTCATATATTTTCCCTTGTCCCCATAACCCTGGTACTTCATATCTACCTTGTAAATAATGCGTGAACTCGTGTCTGAATAATTCTTCTAAACTATAAATACTTTCTTCTGGCGTACGCTCATAAGTAAAGAACGTACCTGTTCCTTCTATATAAAGACCACCGTTATTCGTTTCATAACCGTACAATTGACGATTAAATTGATATTCTGCTGGGCTATTATAAATAATCATCGTTAGTACATCATCAGGATTTCCTTTTTCTAAAGGTTGATCACTTTCAACCGTACGATGGAATTGTGCCTTCACTTCTTTTGCCGCCCAATATAAACGTTTTACTTTTTCTTCTGTCACTTTATCTCCAGCTTTTAAAACAATTGCCCCATCATCAAACGTATACGTTTTTGGCAAATATTTTTTCTTTCCATCTTCTCTTATTTGATCTAAATTCACCACTTTACCATTTGCATCTTTTCCGCCATAATTCGTTGCGATTTGCTCAGCAGCTACGAAATATTGCTCCCCTAAATACGGATAAATTTTCATCGCATCTGTTACAACTTGTAACCCTTTCGTTCCTGTACTATGGAACGTACCGAGTCTACCTGTATAATAAATGCCATTATTAATAAGCCAACCGTTTTTTGCTGTAATCGTTCCCATTAATGCAAAACGACTTAGTTCATTAATATAACTATCTATTTTCTGATACCATACTGTATCTTTCGGTGCTTTCCTCGTATCGTACAAATACGATTGAATGTCGTAATCAACACCTTGCATAATATCGTAAATAGCATTTCCAGCTGAAAGATTATCTACTAATGTAGAAAAATTATCATTATATTGTTTAAAAATTTTTGCAGCTGATGTTATCGTTTCCACATCACTCGAAGCGTTTCCTATTAACTTTCCGTATGATGATACCACTCTATTTTGCTCTAATGTACCCAGCTTGAAATTTGAATTGTTAGCTATCGCTTTTAATGCAGGTAAGCATTTATCATGATAACTCCGTTCATTTAATTTACTAAGTTCCGAATTATAAAATCCTAAATAAAATCCTGAACGTAATACCTCCACTAATGTCTCAATCCCTTTTGAATCATCCTTCGTATAGGCTTGTCCTTGCTGCTTCAATTTATCAATAATCGCCTGCATCCTACTATCATTTTGATAGAATGCTAGACTGTCTGTATTAAACTGAAATAGCCCCGTAATTTGCTCCCAATCAATTGTTACAAGTAAATCTACTAACTGCTGATTGCTTAATTGATTTAATTCAGCAATTGTATAAGTTTTCGCTACAGCTAATTGCTTACTTTCTTTTTTCACCTCAGGTGGTCTTTGTGATAAATCGGCAAATTGTAGCCTTTTCTCAAAAGACTTGCTTTCGAGCACTTTCGATGAATGAGCTAATTCTTGTACTGGTAGTTGTACACCGACTGGCTCCATTTTGAGCACATTTCGATAAGAAACTTGCTCTCCCTTAGTATCTTCTGCCAAACTGACCCCTTGAAAACTCCCTAACATTAAACTAGCAAAACTTACCCCTATTAACATTTTCTTTGAATAGCCTTTCATGCTCTCCCCTACCTTACATTTTTAGTGTCCCGCTCCATTATTTTACTATTTTTACTTTTTGTCCTGTATTGAGAAAAAATAAGGTAACGTTCACACATATATTCATTTCATGTAAAATTAACGCTTGACTTTCCGTGCATTTTATATCAAAAAAGATAGATAATAGCAAAATTCCCGCTACATCTATCCTCGTTTTCAACACTATGATTTTAACTTTATAAACGTAACTTCCGGTAATGTTTGCATATGCTGAATAAACTCATTCTTTTCTTCTGACGATATATTTTTCAGTTGCATCCCTACCTTATAAACAGTTTCTGTACCTTGCTGTGAAGCTTCCACCTCATATGAGAGTATTGGGATGCCTTTCACTTGTAGTGTTTCTAATATTTGTTGTACCGCTTCATGTTTATTTACAAACATTTGCACTGTTATATTTTGTGGAAATAAAAATTGCACCTTAAAAATACGACTGACAATTTCTAAACCAATTAAAACGAGAATCGTCGCTCCAATGCCTACTACATACATTCCCGCTCCAATTGCTAATCCTATACCGGCAGTAGCCCATAAACCAGCCGCGGTCGTTAATCCTTTCACCGCCTGCTTTTGAATAATAATTGTGCCTGCACCTAAAAAACCAACTCCACTAACGACTTGTGCCGCAATCCGACTTGGGTCTAGAGACGTATGCTCTTCATACACAATATCTGAAAAGGCATATTTCGAAACAACCATTATTAACGCACTTCCTACCGCTACGAGGAAATGAGTCTTTAATCCAGCTTCTTTCGATCGAATTTCTCTTTCAATACCAATCATTGCTCCTAACAAGCCAGCAACACCGATTCGTATAATAAAATCAAAATCTACACTCACGGGCACTTCCCCCTTTCATTCATTATAGATAGATAAAACAAAAATTATCACAAACATCCATTTATCAACATGAAAGAATACCACTAAAATACACTTAATACTCCGACTGTTTTATGTTAATATTTTAAATATTAACATAAAATAAATAACTCCTAATTTTAAACCTTCACTAATTTTCTAAAAAACCAAAGGTGGATTGCATGAAATTAGGTTGAGAAATTTTGGAAAACGCTTTCACTTTGTTTCATAATTTTTTATAAAAACTACATAAATAAAGGAGCTTACTAACAATGAACGTCTCATTACTTACACCTACTACTGATTTACAAGAAGAATACTTAGATTTCTATAACGAATGGAAAGATAGCGGTGAAACAATGATCCCGTGGGTTATCACAAAAAATCCTACCAACTTCCCAGCTATGGTTCAAGAACTTCTCGATGCGCATAACGGAATAAATATCCCTGAAACTTGGGTACCAGATTCTACATATTGGCTTGTTACAGATGAAAATAAAATTGTGGGAGCTGTTAATATACGTCATAGTTTAACCAAACATTTATTTAACGCTGGCGGTCACATTGGTTATGGCATTCGCCCTTCTGAAAGAAGAAAAGGTTATGCTACGAAGTTACTAGCATTATCATTAGAAAAAACGAAGGAGTTAGACATCACGAAAGTACTTGTCGTTTGCGACGCAGTGAATACCGCTTCTGAAAAAACGATTTTGCATAACGGCGGGATTCGTGATGATGATTTCACTGAGGAAGATGGGAATGTAGTAAGAAGATATTGGATTGAGCTATGAATAATCACAAATAAGCGAGAAAGTGATTATACACTTTCTCGCTTATTTTACACTGTTTCTATTTCAAACTGCACTGTAATACCACTTGGATCTACTACCGCAAACCCATTTGTAGTTTCATTTATTTTATGTTGTTTTTCTATTAATCTTTCTTTCACTTCATCTAACGCTTCTTTATGCGGTAGTACAATCGCATATACCTTTAGTCCGGTTGCATGTACTGGTGGGTGTGGATTGTTTACTCCGTTCCACGTATTTGCACCAATATGGTGATGATATCCCCCTGCTGAAATAAATAAGCAATCCTCTTCACGCTGCTGTACTTCAAAACCTACTGTTTCCACATAAAATTCATGTGATTTCTCTACATCAGCTATTCGTAAATGTACATGCCCAACGACAGTATTAGCAGGCAAACCATCAAACTCATAATCAACGAGTGTTGCCAATTCTTTTAAATCAAGTGGTGTACTTCCTCCTGGCCCTTCTCCCCATTGATCGCGCGGTCGGTCTGCATAAATTTCAATACCATTCCCCTCTAAATCTTGCAAATAATAAGCTTCGCTATATGTATGATCACTTGCACTATTAAACCTTGAAATTGGTAAAATTTCATTTGAATATGTATAACGCCCTTCTTGCTCAGCCGGGCTGTCAATTACATTCTTATTACGAAGAACCCCAAATAGCGCAGAAGCAAAAGCTTCACGAGTCGGAACTAAAAAGGCTACATGATATATACCAGTCGTACGCGGTTCTTGCAGTACCCCGTCCTCTATCTTTTCAAGAACAAGTAACGCGTTTTTTCCACCTTTTCCAGATAAATATGCTTTATTCCCCTCTTGCTTAATTACCTCTAATCCTACAACATTCTCATAAAAAGAAATTTGACGCTCTAAATCTTTCACTTTAAATTCAACATGACCAATACGTGTTTTCGGATGAATTTGTACCATGAATAACCTCATCTCCTTATCCCTATATTTTCCCATTACATATAACCGTTACTATGAAGGATACAACTAAAATCATCCTATGTAAATAAGAAAAGTCAGAATTTACATACATTTTTATTTTCATAATAAAATGCCCCCTTTTCTAACTTTCAGAAAAGGGGGCTTTATAACTCTTATCTCATTTTATGTACTTCAGCAACTAGCTTTCCACCCTGAATGCCCATATAAAGCTTCACAGGTGCATCATTCGTATTTTCAAATACTAAATCTAAATATGGATATGCAATTGTAGCATCTCTTCCTTGTGGAACATAACCTACCGTTTTAGAATGTGTAGTTCTCTCCACCATTTTCAGGCCAGCTTGATCTGCTGCATTGTATAAAGTTGAAGATGTTTGACAAACACCACCGCCATATCCATCTACTAATTTACCATCAACTATTTCTTTCCCTAATTGATATCCTTTATCTGGTGTTGTATCACCGATTAAAGAATTAAAAGAGAAACGGTCTCCTTTTGCTAACACAACTCCATTTATGCTCGCTGCTGACAAACGAATATTCTCAATACGGCCACCTGTTGAACCACCTAAGTTCGTTTCATATCTACCAATTACCGTACCATTTCCTTGCGCATCACTTAATGTTGCGACTGGTTTTTTCTCCACAATCGGCAACTGATACGTAGCATCCCACATACCAACGTTTAACAATTTATCTACTAATTCTTTTTCCATTAATTCATAAGAAGGTTTTCCTTCTTGCCAACTTCCATCAGGTGCTATACGTGAAGGAACCATTTTTTTGTCGACGCTTTTTCCAACCTCACCAACAACCTTTGTTACAGACTTTTTAAATTCCGCTTCATCTTCAAAATAGCCTAAACCAGATAAATCTAATTTTTTCACTTCAGTACCAGTTCGACCATCAACTAAACTAATAGTATCCTGCACTTCTGCTTTAGCCTCTACAGTGTGCCCACCAATATCACTTACCAATGCAACATCACTTACTTTTGCACCACAGCCACTCACTACAGCTACACATAACACCCCAACTAATATACCCTTTACTTTACGGAACAATATACTCTCTCCCTTTCCCCAACATCACTATTATGTATTTATTTCATTTTTATGTATGTTTTGTTACAATCATTTTACAATATGTTTATAAAATGTTACAAGTTATTTTTCACTCTATATAAATTACTCTTTTCTTTTATAAATGTCTATACATATTTACATAAAAGTTTGAGTTTGATAGAATTGTAACTTTTATGTAAACTCTCTCTTTTATCCAGTATATACCATCAAGCAAAAGAAATACAAATCAAAAACCCTCAAGCTATTTTTTATAAAGTGAAACTTTAATCAGTGGGGTCTTACTGCCCGTTAATGCGGGATAAAGAGAAATCCCGTCAACATAAATAGGTATTTGCCGTGCCACCGCTCCGCTTTTGCACATACATTATGGTGAATTCAACCTATTTTAAAGAAATGGAGGATGTTATTATGTATCCCTACAATCCATATGATCCATATAATCAATATGCGTACCAACAACCACAGTATGACTTACAAGCACAATATCAATCTAATATAGATCAAGCAGAGCAAACGAATCCATATGACCAAAATAGACAATTCCAACTTCCAATCTCTTTTCCTGGCACTGGAAATCGTCAATTAGAAAGACGCGTAAATGAGCTTGAACAAAGAGTACGTCAACTAGAAAATACAGTTGAGCGCCATACACGTAGACTAAACCGCTTAAACCAACGTTTACGTACAGTAGAAAACAGACTAAACATTCCATTCGCAGCATTAGAAGACGGATTTTAATCAAGAAAATAAAAATTATATAAGGAAGGGGCTCCCCCTTCCTTATATAAATTGACGAAAGTTTTTTCCATCTCTATACTGATAAGAGTTAATGAAATGAAACAAGGTGATAAATATGGATTTTGAAATAAATTATCTTTCCTTTTATGTTGTACAAGTAGAAGGAAAAGGTGAAGCAGTTGATAAACGCTACAAACATTTTCAAACTTTAGACGCTGAAGAATATGAAGATAGCTCCTTAAAAGAATTTTTGAATGGTGAGTTATTAAAAATATCGAAGCGAAAAGTAGAACGTCATGCAAAAACAGAACAAGCCCCAACAAAGATTGGTCGCTTTATTGTAGAGGAAGGGCACGAACTTGATTCAAACCCTCATTACAACCTTTTTAATCGTATTCGCTTTGCAGAAACAAAGGACAACTTTAAAGATATGAGCGAACCTCTCGTTTATACATATCTTGACACAAGCGCTGTACGCGGTGGTGTATTTTTAATTGCTCAGGCAAAACTACGCAAATACTTTGATGATCCATTTGTATTCGTAATGAAATGCGACTTCGAACCAAAGGTTGCTTCTATTTCTGATGAATCAACACTGATTCGTAACGTTGAAATGGCCATCACAACAAAGAATATGAAATCTATCCAATATCCGTACATGCCTGAAGAAGGGATGGTTGAAGTAGGCGAACTAAAAATACACCAAGCATCACATGCCCGCTACTTTGAAGACTTCTTAAAATTCGTCGAATATGAACGCTCTATGCCTGAAATTATGAAAACACAAGTAATGGACATGGTATACGACCAAATTGAAGATGTATTTGAAGAAGGTACGGAAGAACGCGAACAATTCGACCAAGCGATGGAAGTATGGGCTGCTAGTCCGAAGCGGGAAATTATGGAACAATTTTCAACCGAAGAAGTAATGGAAGCTACCGCTCAAATCGTCGAGCACGCTCCTGAAGTGGAATTAAAACTAAAAGCAGATCATATCTCTGTGAAGGCTTTGCTTGCTGATTTCGGGGATCAAATACATATTGCGAAGGTAAATGACCGATACGTATTAATGATTGAGGCTGATACACTTACGTTTGAGAAAGGCTTCTCTCCTATTGAATTCCTGAAGCCGGATGAGTTGCAAGATGTGATTGAGCGGATTGAGAATAAGCAGCAATATTCTTATGATCCGAACGGGATTGAATAAATCCTTCCATATAACTATTTTTACCGAGCGCTTTTAATAAGCGCTCTTTTATTGTGGACATATTTTATAGTTATATAAAAAACCGATTCTACTAAGAATCAGTTTTTCTGCTTTATAACAAAAATATTTATTTTTAATCCAAGATAACACTTGTTGCAGAATCCAGTAAATTCCTTCCTTGTTGTACAAGCGTATTTCCATTAGAGTAGTCACTATGTATGTTGGTAAAATGAAAACTTCACTTCACTACCTCAAATTTATTATACTCGTAAAAAGATAATTGAAAACGATATTCCGGATGCTCTCTCACCCAATCGTAGGCTTCTTCTAAAATTCCCATTTTGTTTTGTAGGTCATTAAGTTCACTACATTTGTCCTTTTTCTGTTTGCACAGAGGGCAGAATCCATTTACTATGTCGGCACTTGTCGCCCTAATAGTTTTACTTTTTAAGTCAACTACTAAACGAAGAAGAAGAGAATACTCAGCTTTTGTAGTCACCGTCATTTCAGCAACCCCATCCTCATTCCAAAAGACACCGTTTAATTCCATCTGTACGGTGACATCTTTAATATCCAAGTCTATCACTATCACACCTCCCTTGTATAAAACTCATATTTTATTCTTCGATTTTAACCTTTAATACACCACGCTTTAAAGATATATTAAGCTTTTTCCAATTCTTCTTCTTTGCTATGAAAGGAAGTATAATTACTGCTGATCGCGTGGCAAATATTATCCCCAAAACTAAAACTGTTACAATGTTAAAGATTGCTTCCATTTAACTCTACCCTCTTTCATTTCTATGGGCTCTAATTTTATGAATGTATTTAAAAATTCTTACCACCCCTTAATTTTCAAAGCAATTATAATGGCCCAATCACAACAAATCAATTCCTATTTAATATGAATACTTTATTCATCCATCAGTATAATGATGTTAAATTTATGTAGCTAGAAATAGAGGAGAATGTCATTTAACCTCTACATTCTCCTCCATCTCAGCCAAATACCTAATCTGTCGTTCCGCTTTTCTCACTGCCGTACGAAAATGTTTTTTCAGGAGTTCTACTGTATTTTCACTTATATAATATCTTTCCGTTATACTTTCCCACGTGTCACTACTTTCAAATGTACTCCATTCAAAAGGGCGTTCTGTATTTTTCTTTAGTTCTTTAAACACCCATTTCCGCATCTTTTTTTTCGCTTTTTCTGTTAGTTTTCCGTTTTTTACAAGTTCAAGTTCACCATGTCTTTTGTATCGCTTATTAATATCTCTCTCGCTATACACTTTAAGAAGTATATTTGCTGTATTTTCGGCATCTGCTAAAGCACGGTGCTGTTTCCCTTCCCACGTTAAAGCGAGCTGTTCTACCGCAAATTGTAAACTTGGCGTATGTTCAAACAATTCCTCATATGCTTGGAAAACAAATTTTTGCAAATCAATTCTACTTTCTTTTTCTATAATGGGGCATTCAACACCATGTAATGTACAATCATGAGATAGAAAGCGATAATCTTCTTTTCCCCATGAAACAAATATAGAATCTTCTCCGATAAACTGAATAAATTTCTCTATAATTTGAGGGAATTTGTCTACAGCCATTAAATCTGTCTTCGTAATACCGGTTAATTTTGTTGTATGACGAGTTAATCGTGCACTTGGTTTTACTAACTCCGAAAATTCTTCAATTATCTTCATTGTACCTATTTCTATTTTTACAGCTCCGATATCAACTATTTCTGACGGATCTTCTGATTTATACGGTCTGAAATTCCTCTCAATATCAAACACAATGAAATGTGTAGCGTTTTTCAATTTATTTACCTCTTTCTAAATTCCTTTTTCACACAAACACTCTATTTTCAGTATTTATTTATTCATGTACTTTATACAAAAATCCTTCGAATAAATAAATGAAAATTCAGTCTTATTATGATATGTAAGTAGGAGGACATCTATAAAAATGCAAAAAAAAGAAGGGCGAGCCCTTCTTTTTTCAAAAATTACTTCTTGTTTACGTTAGTAGCTTGAGGTCCACGGTTACCTTGTTCTACTTCGAAAGTAACTTCTTGACCTTCTTCTAAAGTTTTGAAGCCTTCGCCTTGGATAGCTGAGAAATGAACGAATACGTCTTCTCCGCCTTCAACTTCGATGAAACCGAAACCTTTTTCTGAGTTAAACCATTTTACTTTACCGTTTTGCATGAAAAAAATCCTCCTACAATGTACCTATATGTACATATTCATTTTCAACCACCTTACAATAATAAGCCAGATATTAAAAAACTGCAACCCCTGAGGAGATTTAACATTGCTATCCTCCTCGGAAGTTACAGCTCATTTAAATCTCTATATTATTAAAAGTAAAATGGTTTAAACATACTATATCATATCAATATAATAAAAGTAAAGTTTTTTCTTAAATTATTTTTTGTTCCCACTGCATTGCTTTTAATTCACCTGATCCAGCTACTACATAACCATCTTTTTGATTAACAATGCGCCATCCGTGCCCTTTAACTGAATCACATACTGTAACAATACCTTCGTCAAGAAGTACACGGCACACACTACTAATACCCGCCTTATTTTGTGTTGAGGTTGTATATAAGACATGTTGGTCTACACTTAAGTCTAAATAACTACTTGCTTTCTGCTCACTTTGACATGTATGCCAATATATTTTTTCACTCGCAATACTGTCATCTATTTTACAATAAGAAATATTCCCGCTAACTCCCTTGCACGATCCACTTGCCGCTACTAAATAAGAATTGTGTAAAGTCAACGCAGAGATCATTTGATTCATCGTAATTTTAATCCTCTTTAATTTACGTGTCTTCAAATCAAAGAGCCAAACACCACCATACTTAGCATGTATTTTCGTACCAATAAATAAGTAATGTTTATATAAAAATAATGATCGAATAGATGGTGCCGCACTGCCATACTCAAGAAACGGATGAATAGTCTCCCATGTCGAACCGAAATTATTAGAAAGATACAGCGTTTTTTCTCCATGAGCAACAACAGTTCCTTGTACATTGCTACATACATTCCAACTTGTTGCTTTTGTTGGAAAACGCTGAATTGTCCAGTTCTCTCCACCATTCATACTACGAATAAAAATCCCTTCGTCACCTACACCATAAACTACATTATCTTCGCTATGTAAATCCCTAATTCGTTTTTGAAAACCATTTAAAATTCGTTTCCATTCTCCGTCTTGTTCAACAAATAAGCCATTATATGTAGTAGCTAACAACAGTTTTCCATCTCTTAACTTTGTAATAGCAGTTGCACTTAACATCGTCTCCACGTTGACACTCCCATTCTTAGAACTTCTCAGCAAATGCAATTGCAAAATTACTGCATTTTTCAACATCCTCTTGATCTTCTGGAGCTAATTCAATTTTCAGCCCTTCTTGTACAAGCTCTGCACCTCGTTCTACAAGGCGTTCTTCAAATATCGTTACCGCTTCACAAAACAGTTCATACGCCGTATCACCTGATCCGAATACCGCTACCTTTTTCCCAGCTAAATCTATATTTTCTAAGTCCTCATGAAAATCTTCTGCTTCAAATGGTAATTCACCATCGCCCCACGTATAAGATCCTAAAATGATTCCATCATAAGCTAATAATTCTTCAGCATCCATGCCTTCCATCTCTTGCAATACTACTTCATGATCAAAAGCATCTAAACTAACTTTAATTAAATCAGCAATACTCTCTGTATTTCCTGACATACTTGCATAAGCTATTAAAATTTTTGCCACTTTGGCATCCCCCTCTAACAATAAATGATTCTCATTCTCATTATATTAATAATGAGAATCAATTTCAATTGATTTTTTTCTACTTTTATTTACATTTCACATTACTTATTTCAAATAAAGTGAAACTTTAATGAGCCCTCACCAATCAGGATTTTTCAGACAGCCCACAAATAGAGGAATAAATAAAAAAAGCACAGATGACTATACAATCATCTGTGCTTTTTTATTACTTTTTAAAAATACCAAAAGGCTTCCCTACTGGTAAAACAACTTTTCCGAAGTGTGTGTTTAACACTGCTGCTGCTGAACCATAGAAAGATAATAATGAAATAAGAAGTTCAGAATATGCTGCTAAATTATGCATTGCGTGCGGCATAACACCTAAAGTACTTAATGAAAGACCAATAAATAAGAAATCAATAAGGACGAAGATCATAAATAATACTTTATGTGTTTCCATTGCACCAATCGTCATAAAGATTGTGAAAATCAAATATCCGATAAAGGCTACACCAAGCTGTTTTGAATCTGCAGCTTGTGCTAATTTTTCGCCAAATACTCCAAGTTGAATTAACCAAGTCATTCCAACACCTAACCAAAATAGGCCGTACGCACCAAATGCTGTCGTACCGAATGTATTGTTATGCTTTGCATCGTGAATGCAAGCAAAGATTTGTGCAAATCCTCCTAAAAAGATTGCCCATGGTAATACAAGTGAAACGCCATCTGTTAAGCCTAACTTTTGAGATGATGCTACAAGTGTTACCATCGCTAATCCAAATAGACCAATTCCAGATGGATCCGCTGTTGTCATTTTCACATGATGTGTAGTAGTTTGATTGCTCATATAAACCTCCTGATTATAAACATACTCGAATACAATACTTAAATCAGAAGCCTATGTCAATGGTTTTTTTTGTATGTTGTCAGACGTTATATTTTATAATGATTAAATATATTTCCGACCACTTCATAAGGTTTTATATTCACTTTTTCCAACTCGTTTATCGGTAGCCATAACGGAATATAACTTCCTTTACCTTCCCGCTGAAATTCCTCAGCTGTTCCACTTCCGAACACTCCACCTGTAATATAGGCACCATAATAATATTCATTTCCTTTATATTTTACCTTTGCAATAAGGTGCTTCACTTTTATATGTAGCCCTAATTCTTCGTATACCTCTCTTTTCGTTGCCTCTTCAGGCGTTTCACCTTCCTCAATCCCTCCGCCAGGAAAAACATAATATATTTCCTCTTCTCGAATACGTTTTATAAGAGCGATTTTCCCTTCCTGTACAATAATAGCCGCCCCGCGATTTCTTATCATTTTATTTCCTCAATACGAATCGCGACTGTTCCCCACTCTTTTTCTTGTTCTTTCGTATATATTTTGTATGTACTTTCTAACATTTCCTCTAAACTATCATTTTCACAATCCAATAATTTTTTATCAATTTGTTCATACATAGATTTAAAGCTCTCGTATCGCTTTATTTCCGTTACTTTTACCGTCATCATTTCTGTTGTCGTAAGATTCGTAAATACGATTTCATCACCTTTGTTTATTAGTTGACGTTTTTTATCGTATAGGCGTACTTCATATACTTTTTTTCCTGATTGAATTGAGTGAAACGGTTTATTATATAAACCCATTTCGTATCGCATACATCCCACTCCCTTTTGTTCATTTCACCTATTAATACAGTTCACATTACTACATCTTGCATATAATATTCCATACGTATCACTTAATTGAGAAAGGAGGCTGAAGAAGCATGTTATATTTAAATCAAAAACCTGAATATAATAAATATGATATTGGTGATTATACTTATAGTAAAGTAGGGCCAACCATTTTTTCTTGGAACGATGAAACAAAATTAAAAATAGGTAAGTTTTGTTCATTAGCAGAAGAAGTCGTTTTCATACTTGGCGGTGAACATCGCGCAGACTGGATAACAACTTATCCATTTAATGCACTTTTTGATGAAGGAGCACATATTACTGGTCACCCTTCTTCAAAAGGTGATATCGTAGTCGGCAATGATGTATGGATTGGTTATCAATCCTGCATTTTATCTGGTGTTACAATTGGTAACGGGGCCATTATCGGCGCCAGAAGCGTTGTTACAAAAGACGTACCCCCGTATGCAATTGTAGCTGGTAATCCTGCAAAATTTGTTCGATATCGTTTCCCGCAAGAAACGATTGACAAACTAGAGAATCTCGCATGGTGGGACTGGGACATTTCTGTTATAAAAGGAGCCATTCCATTACTACTCTCCGACAAAATCGAAGAATTTTTCACCTCGCCCGAAAATGAATCTATATGATTAAAACAGAAAGAGCATCCTGAAAAATAATTGGATGCTCTTTCTGTTTTTATTTTTTATGTCCATGCAAATGATTACACGGAGAACATTGAAATGGAATCTTATCTAAGCAATTAAAGTTTGTTTCGCAAATTTGTTCAATCGTTGGAACAAATGGAATGACAACTATGTTACTTTCTACTATTTGTGTAACAGGTGGCAATACTGTGCCTACTTGATGTTCAAAACGAATACTCGCTTGATTTATATAATTTCCTGAACCATTTGGCGCGCTCTGTACTGCTACTTGGAACGAAACTGTCCTTGCTTCACCAGGATTTAAACTTCCGATAAGAAACCCTACTGCCGGGCTTACATTCGGCACTGGCGTATTATCAACCGTTACACTTCCAGGAACAAATCGAACACTACTATCTAACATATCTTGAAAACGAATATTTTGCATTACAGTATCACCCGTATTTGTGATGACTGTCGTAAACGTAATGACATCTCCAATTGTTGCTACCTGTAAATCTGCCGTTTTTACGACTGTCGTTGAGACATTTTGAGGAATAAACGGGATAACAACTGTATTACTATCACCTTCAACTACTACTGGCGGCTCATTCGGATTTACAGTTGCAAGCCCATTCGCTGTAGCAGTATTTGTAACTAAATTATTTACTTGCCCTCCTATTATTACAACTTGGAAATTAATAATTGCTGCATCATTTGGCTGAAAATCACCTAACGGAATACCAGTATTCGGATTAGCAAATGGAAGAGGTACATCATTTACCGTTACCGTACCATTTATAAATAGCGTATTCGGATCAATGATATCTGTTAACACAATATTGGTCACAGGAACTGTACTATCATTTATAACAGCGATTCCGTAAGTGACAACATCCCCTATCATCGCTACTTCAAAGTTTGCTCCTTTTGCAACAAATAAGATTGCAGTATTTACCGTCACTATAACTGTATTGCTTGTATCCATCACTGTAACTGGCGGCTCCCCTGGTACTAAAATATATTCTGCTAACGCCCCAGCAACGTTCACTACTGTACCACCATCCGGAAAACTTGTAATCGTAGCTTCATATGTTACAAGTGACGTCTCACCAACTGGTATATCAGGTATCGTAAATCCAATCTGCGGATTTAAACCCGGTTGCGGAACCCCATTTATCGTTACACTATTTGGAACGAAATCAGCTTCCTGAGATAGCACATCGATAAATTGAACATTCATTGCATCAGCAGTACCAGTATTTAATATACGAACAGTATACGTTACCGTTTCTCCTACACCAACAACTGAATGGTCTACTTCTTTTAGCATATCTAAGCTGCCTCTATTTACCGGCGTAACCGCCGTATTACTTGAATTTGTAATTGTAGACGGAGGTTCTCCTGGAATCAATTCGAAATCACCCGTTACTCTTGCTGTATTCATAATGCTACTAGAAGGCGGAACTGCGATTACATTTACTTCAAATGTAATTAATACACTATCCCCTACTGCAAGATCAGGCAATGCAAAGCCTACAAATGGATCTAAACCTACTTGCGGAATCCCATTTATTTGTACACTTCCAGGAACGAATTCTAAACTAGGTGATGGAACATCGATAAACTGAACATTCGTTGCTGTTACCGTTCCCGTATTTGTCACTTGCACACTATACGTTAACGTATCTCCTAATCGTGTCGCTTCTTTATTTACAGATTTTATAACGCTGAATCGTCCTCTATTCACTCTAGTTATCGTCGTATTACTCGGCTCTGTTACTACAACTGGTGGTTCTCCTGGCACTAAAGTAAAGCTTCCTGTTATATTTGCAACGTTCGTAATTGTTCCTGATGACGGGATGTTTGTAACTGTCGCTTGAAACGTCACTATAACTGTTTCACCTACCGGTATATCACCAACTCCAAATCCAGTAATTGGATTTAAGTTTGGTTGCGAGGCTCCATTTATCGTTACACTATTTGGTACAAATGACGCTCCTGCTGAAATGGTATCAACAAACTGAACAGCATTAGCTGTTACTGTTCCTGTATTCGTTATTTGAACCGTATACGTTAATATATCTCCAACGAGAGTAGCAACCCTATTTACTTGTTTAATAACATTAAATTGCCCTCTATTTACAGTTGTAAGTGTTGTATTGCTCGGCTCTGTTACTATAACTGGTGGTTCTCCTGGTACTAATACAAAACTTCCAGTTACATTTGCCGTATTAGCAATTGTTCCGTTTGATGGCGCACTAACAACGGTTACTTGGAATGTGACTTCTACACTTTCACCTGGGTTTATATCTGGAAGCGGGAATCCATTATTCGGATTGAATCCAGGTTGTAACACACCGTCTATCGTTACAGTGTTCGGCACGAATGCTATAGAGGAAGGTAATACATCACTATATTGAACATTCGTTGCTGGCACTGTTCCTGTATTTTGAACTACTGTTGTATATGTGATTGTATCGCCTACTGCAACAACCGGCTGACTTACTGATTTTAAAACATTCAAACCAGGCTCATTGATTTCTGTTAATGTCGTATTACTTGTCGTTGTTTCCGTAATAGGCGGTTCTGTTTCACTTACAGCAAATGTAGCTGTAACGTCTACAAAATTAACAATCGTTCCACCTTCTGGTATGCTTGTAACCACTTCCTGATATGTGACAAGTACAAAATCATCGACAGGTATATCTGGAACTGTAAAACCAATGAAAGGATCTAATCCTGGTGCTGGTACCCCGTTTATGCTCACACTTCCTGGTACAAATGCTACACCCGCGGAAGTAGTATCGATAAATTGAACATTCGTCGCTGGCACTGTTCCGAAATTAAAAATCAATACATCATACGTTAATATTTCTCCCACCGTCGCTACTTCTTTATCTACTAGTTTCAATGGAAAAATAAACGCTATATTAATTGTCGTAACGACTAAATTTGTTAATATCGTTTCCGTAATCGGTGGTTCCTGCGGATTTGGTTGTGAAGTAAATGTAACATCTGCATCATTTAATATGACTTCATTATCTGGAATTTCTGTAATCGTCACTTGGAATGTGATCTCAATACTTCCACCAGCGATTAATAATGGAGTAACTGTAAATCCTATTTCTGGATTTAAACCAAGTTGCTGCACTCCACCTATCGTTACACTATTGTCAACAAACGTCGTTCCTTCTGGTATGACATCTTGGAAGAACACATCTGTAACAGGGATAATTCCTACGTTTGAAATGAGCACAGTATACGTTAATACATCCCCAACGGCCCCAGTTGCAACATCAACTGTTTTTGTTGCAGTTACTTCACCAGGAGGAGGTAACGGTATTGTAACTACCGTTGTATTACTTGAATTCATTGTTGTTACAGGTGGCTGTAAAGGATTTAATAAGAAAGTGGCTGTAGCAGATGCTGTATTTAATACTGCTCCACGTGTAGACGGTGCAACTACCGTAACTTGGAACGTTACTGTCAATGATGTTCCAGCTGCAATATTAGGAAGCGGGAAACCAACATTTGGGTCAAATCCAGGTTGTGGCGTTCCATTTATCGTTACACTATTTGCTACAAAAGTTGTTTCTAAAGCAATTGGATCAAGGAAAGAGACATTCGTTGCTGTTACTGTACCGTTATTTCGAATGACAACAGAATACGTGTAAGTTTCTCCAAGTGCTGCTTGTTGTACAGATGAAGATTTTTGTATATTTAACTGTGCTGTGTTTACTTGCGTCACTACAAAATTACTATTTGTAACAGTCGTTATTGGAGGGTTTGCTGGATTTATAAGAAAACTTGCAGTAACGTTCGATTGGTTTCTTATATTTCCACCGCTCGGAACACTCGTCACTGTAACTTGAAACGTAATCGTAGCCGTTTGCCCGACCGGAATATTTGGTACCGGGAAACCTAGCATAGGATCCGCGCCTTGCTGTACGACTCCATTTATCGTCACACTATTTGCTACAAAGGCAGTACCAGACGGAATTGGATCTTGAAAAACAATATTCGTTGCAGGAACAGTTCCTGTATTTTGAATAAGAATCGTATACGTTAACGTATCTCCTACACCGGCTTGTAGTGTATTTACACTCTTCATTACATTAAGTGATCCTACATTCACTCGCGTCACAACAATATTACTAATCGTTACAATTGTAATTGGTGGCTGGAGAG
Source organism: Bacillus sp. GC_Bacil_1 (assembly GCF_026540675.1). Taxonomy (NCBI): domain Bacteria; kingdom Bacillati; phylum Bacillota; class Bacilli; order Caryophanales; family Bacillaceae; genus Bacillus; species Bacillus sp. GC_Bacil_1. Next base: position 96,738 of record NZ_JALNUG010000013.1, on the reverse strand, counting down.
GACTTACTTGGAAATCAGCAGTGACATTCGCATTATTCGGAAGAACTCTATTTGGTGGTACACTCGTGATTGTCACTTGAAAAGTGACCGTCACCATTCCTCCTACTGGAATATTAGCAAGTGGAAATCCAGTTGTCGGGTTTAAACCTGGTTGAGGTGTCCCGTTTATTGTTACACTATTCGCTACAAAAGTGGTTCCAACTGGAATCGGATCAAGGAATGATACATTTGTCGCTGTCACCGTTCCACTATTTTGTATACGAACTGTATACGTTAACGTATCTCCTACACCGGCTTCAGTAGCACTTACACTTTTCATTACATTTAACCCTGAAGAATTCACGATCGTCATAACAGTATTACTTGGTACTGTTACAGTAATCGGCGGCTCTGTTGGATTTACAAGGAAATCTCCAGTTACATTCGCATTATTTACAACATTATTTCCTTGGGGAATTTCATCAATTAATACTTCAAATGTAACAATAACACTGGCGCCAGTAGGCAAATTATTTAATAGGAATCCAAGTTCTGGATCTGCCCCTTCTTGTAAAACACCATTCACAACTACACTATTTTCAATAAATAATGTCCCTTGGGGAATTGAATCTTGGAAAAATACATTCGTAGCTGGTACACTACCTGCATTTATGACTTCTATTGTATATACTAAAATATCCCCTACTGTTGCAACATCCGTATTGACTGCTTTCACAACTTCAAAGTTTCCTGATTGTACTGTCGTATTCACAACATTACTCGGTACATTGATTGTTACTGCTGGTTCATTCGGATTCACTTGAAAGCTTGCTGTTACATTTGCTTGATTTAAAATATCTTCATTTTCTGGATTCTGTACAATTACTACGTCAAATGTGACTACAACCGTTTGAGCCGCAGGAATATTCGGAAGAGAGAATCCTGTATTCGGATTTAGTCCACTTTGCTGTACTCCATTAATTGTTACAGAATTTGCAACAAATGAAACAGCAGAAGAAATAGGGTCTTGGAAAAATACATTTGTTAACGGAACATTCCCTGTATTTTGGACGGCAATTGTGTACGTTAAAGTATCCCCTACCGCCGCTTGCGTTGTATTTACTTCTTTTATTACATTTAAACCGCCTGTATTAACTTGTGTCACAACTGTATTCGTTTGTCTATTAATTGTTATCGGTGGCTGATTCGGAATAACGACGAAATTAGCAGATACATTTCCGCGATTCGCAATCGTACCTCCCGATGGTGTAGATGTTACTCGTACTTGAAATGTAACAGTCCTACTTCCGCCAGGAGATATATTAGCTACTGTAAACCCAGTCGCTGGATTTACCCCAGGTTGTGAAACCCCATCCACAGTCACACTATTTGCGATAAATGTCGTTCCAATTGGGATCGGATCTTGAAAAATAACGTTCGTTGCAAGTACATTTCCTGTATTTTGAATTGTTACCGTGTACGTAAGAACGTCGTTAACCGTTGCAAAAGCTTTATCCACTGTTTTTCTCGTTGTTATATCAGCTATATTAATTGTCGTAACTACAGTATTACTTGTCGCTTGCCCTGAAACTGGTTGTTGACCAGGCACTGGAGTAAAGTTAAATGTTACACTCGCACGGTTTGGAATTGGATTGACAAGAGGGTTCGATGTTACTCGAACTTGAAAGCGCACTACAGTCGTTTGCGATGCATTAATACTTCCAAGATTAATACTACTTGCTGGATTCGCTCCTGGACGCGCTACTCCATTTACCGTAACGCTATTTGCGACAAATGTTGTTCCAGCAGGGATACTATCAACAAAAATAACATTGTTCGCAGTGACGTTTCCATTATTTGTGACATTAACTGTGTACGTTAATACATCATTAAGTGTTGCCGTCTGTAAATCTACAGATTTTTGCATACTAATAGTTGCTTGGTTCACTGTCGTTTGTACTGTGTTTGAAGAAGACGTACTTGTAATAGGAGGACTACCAACGAAGGGACGGAATTGATATGACACCATTGCACGATTTAAAATAGGATTGGGATTCGGGAATGATGTTATTCGAACTTGAAATGTAACAATTCTTTGCGTGTTATTTGGGATTGTACCTAAATTAATTCCATTAGCAGGGTTTGCATTCGGCTGTGTTACTCCCCCTACCGTAACACTACCTGCAACAAACGTCGTTCCGTTCGGAATACTATCACGTAATACAACGTTTTCTGCACTTCCTGTTCCTGTATTTGGGACCGTAATTGTATAAGTGAGAGTATCCCCTACCCCCGCGACTGTTCTATTAACTGATTTAACAGGATTAATAATTGGACCTGTTGCATCAATTTGAACACCAAAACCAGCTGCTGCGTATCCATCTCCATTTGTAACAAATCGAACCGTTGCTGATGTTTGACTGTTTACTAAAGATGAGGAGGCATCTACATTCGTAATATCCCACCCTTGTCTTCGGACGGCCAAAGCTACCCCTAACGGCTGATTCAAATCTCCAAACGTGCCGCTCGTATCTAAATTTCCACTATCATTACAAATTTGTGACTGAAAGAAATTATTCGCAGGATTTCTCGGTCCGAATAATGCAACTGTAGCATTTGCATTCGGCCCAAAGCGAAGTTGATCTCCAACAATGTTAGAATCACCTTCTTGAGCAGTTACGAGCACTCTTCCTGTAACAGCTCCTGTTGCCGGCGTAGCAAAACCTGAAATTGTAGCATCAACTGGCGGGGATGAAGCATCGATAATTTCTTGACCTGCATATACTGACAAATTTCGAAGTGGTAAACTTGCATTTTGATACACAACCTCAAGCGTCCATCCAGCTGAACGACTGATTGTTGGGTCGGCTGAAGTTCTTGCAGCTGGCACAGCACCCGTTGTATATGTGCCTGCTCCACCTGCACTAACAAGATTTGTTACATTGGCAGAGCGAGCATAATAAAACTGATTTCCTACTGAACCTTGCTGCGCGGTAGCAGGATCTGGCGTAACAGAAAACGTCCCTGCTGGCGTTGTAAATGTAATGTTATCATTTAAAAATGGTAACACATCTTCCGTATCAGTCCGGAAAGTACCAGCCCAAACTAATTCTGCATATAATACACTGCTTCCCGCTGGAAGATTTAAAATTGCACTTGAAGAATTCAATTGCCATTCATCTGTTGTCCCTGCTGGGAACCCTGGTACTTGCAATGCTGTATTTACTGTCGTAAACACAGCAAGTGTACCAAAAATATTACCTGGTGCAGGTGATGTAGGGCTAAGTCCCAGCGTATTCCCAGTAAACGTGACGGCACCAGGTACTGTTGTCGTAAACCTATTTATAAAAGGCACACAATCATCTCATTTCAATTATAGTAAAAAGTGCTCTATACTATAAAATGTAGACAAACTATACAATGTACGTTGTCCAACAAAATTCCGCACATATGAGAGGGGTTTATAAAACTATGCGCTACGTTATCATAACAGGAACTTCACAAGGTTTAGGTGAGGCAATCGCTACGCAATTATTAGAAAAAAATACAACTGTCATCTCTATTTCTAGAAGAGAAAATAAAGAGCTTACAAAACTTGCAGAGCAATATAACAGCAATTGCATTTTTCATTCCCTAGATCTTCAAGATGTACATAACTTAGAAACTAACTTTAAAGAGATCATTTCATCTATTAAAAAAGACAATGTATCCTCTATTCATTTAATTAATAATGCGGGTACAGTTGCACCTATGAAGCCAATTGAAAAAGCTAAAAGCGAACAATTCATTACGAACGTTCACATTAATTTACTTGCACCTATGATTCTTACATCTACATTTATGAAACATACGAAAGACTGGAAAGTAGATAAACGCGTTATTAACATTTCATCTGGTGCAGGAAAAAATCCTTACTTTGGCTGGGGCGCTTATTGTACAACAAAAGCTGGTGTAAATATGTTTACACAGTGCGTAGCAACTGAAGAAGTAGAAAAAGAATATCCAGTAAAAATCGTCGCTTTTGCACCTGGTGTTGTTGATACTAATATGCAATCACAAATTCGTGAAACAAATAAAGAAGATTTCATAAATTTGGACCGCTTCATTGCATTAAAAGAAGAAGGAAAACTATTATCACCTGAATATGTTGCGAAAGCTATTCGTAACTTACTAGAAACTGAGGACTTCCCTCAAGGCGAGATTATTAGAATTGATGAATAACAAAAAGGTGTGCTAAAATTGCACACCTTTTTGTTTTACTTCTCTAAAAATATAAGCACAGACTCCGCAATTTGCTCATAACCAATTTCTTGATAAATTTTATTCGATATCGGATTCGCTAAATCAGTATATAACGTAGTCGTCTTGTACCCTTCATCTAACATACGTTGACTAAGTGCCGCTACACAATTAGATGCGTATCCCTTTTTCCTTGCTTCTTTCGGCGTGTATACGAAATTAACTGTTATATTATTTTTCGTTGGTCTCGTTTTTGCAGCTACAGAAACAAGTTTCCTATCTACTTCCAAACCAAACAGTCGATTTGTAGTTATTAATGTATGCGCAGTTTGTTTTGCTTCTTCTTTCGTAGTAGGAAGCTTTACGTCTTCACAAAATTGATATATCCACTGTTCTATTAATGGTAATTCATCATTATTTACCGCCCGGAAAAGTCCGTTCGCATTACACTTCTTCTTTACTCTGTTCAGCTCATACACACCTTGCTCCATTGCAACATTCATTTTCTTATTTTCTAATACCGCAATCTCTTCCGCTAATTTCTGTACAATTTTCTTATTACCGATCAATCCAGGAATATCCGGATATACTTTCGTTAACTCTTTTGCAAGTTCCTCAATAGCTACTCCCGAAATTTCAGAAGTTGCAACAATGATTTGTTTCTTCTCTTCTGTTTGCAGAAATACAACCGCAATGTCTTCTCCTTGTTTCGCTATCCCCATAAATATCGGTTCTTGAACCATTTGTAATACACCTAATATGAGATTGTTTTCCTGCTCATTCTTTTCTAGAAATGGTGTAACATCTTCTTTAAAATGAAAAATCTCTTCATATACATGTAATTGAATCATCGACAATCTCTTCTCTCTATTTATATTTTAATTAAGTATTGGCGATTAATTCATTAAATCCCTCTTTTACGATTCAATAATATTCAAAGCTAATGTATTCAAGGCATTTTCAGCTTGTAAAATTCTCTGTTTTTCCTTTTCAAATACATCTTCTTCTTTTCGAAAGGACTCTTTTCGATTTTTAATCATACGCTTCATTTCTTTTTTACTCGGTCCACCGTATACATTTCTTTTTTGAATAAAAGCTTCTGGCGATATAATTTCTTTCCACTCTTTTTCTAATAAATTTATTTTAAAACGTTCTTGCAAATACATATTTACATCTTTGAAGTGTAATTCATGTAGTTCTTTTTTCTGCTCCAATGACATATTTGCAATAGCACTTGCTGCATGATGAGCATGCCGAAATGGAATTTCATAATTTTTCGTTAAAACATCAGCGAAATCCGTTATTGTTATTGCATGTTTATAGGAACGACTTTTTAACGTTTCTTCTTCTACTTTCATCGTTAGGATCACTGCATTCATCATACAAAAAACACGAATCGCCTTTTCAATCCCTTTATATAAATATGGCTGCAAGTCATCTTCCGTATCGACAATATCACCAAATGGTGTATTATGAATCATTTGAAATACTGTAAATGCTTCTCCTAAAGCACTACTCGTAATTGCACGAGCGTGTTCAATTGAAACCGGATTTCGTTTTTGCGGCATAATACTACTAATTTGTACATATGGCTTTGCAACAGTAATACCGTCATATTCTTTCGTTGCTAACAACAAAAAGTCATGAATCCATCTACTCGTATTCGTCATCATTACCATAAGTAGCGAGCTAACTTCTAATAAATAATCCGCTCCGGCAACAGCATCATATGAGTTCTCAATTACAGTTGTAAACCCAAGTAGATGAGCAACTCGTTCTCGTTTAATCGGGAAACTTGTTGTAGAGAGTGCAGCCGCCCCCATTGGAGACTGATTTAAAAGCTGGTACGTTTTTTTCATTCGTTCTAAATCTCTTTGCATCGTATCATAAATTGCTAAAGTATAATGACCAAATGTTGTTGGCTGTGCCGGTTGTGTATGTGTATAAGCTGGCATGATCGTTTCCTTATGATCATCAGCAAGTTGCAGTACACTTTCTTGCAATAGCAAATGATGTTCCATTAATCGTAATATATACCGCCTTAAACTCATGCGATACATCGTTACACCCATATCATTTCTACTTCTACCAATATGCATATTACTTACAAAATCGCATTTCGCTTCTTGAGAAATTAAATGTTCGATTAAAAAAAAGAGGTCTTCATGCTGCTCTGTATATACCAATTTATCTTTTGGTATTCGCTCTACTTTTCTAAGTGCGTTTAATATAACTTTAGCTTCTTCTATTTTTATTAAACTTTCTTCAGTTAGCATCGTAATATGTGCTTTATGCACTTGAAACATATCTTTCAATAAGTAATTTCGTTGAAAATCAAATACATGTTGTAATACACAATCCACATATGTTTTTCCAGGGAAATCAGCGCCTTCACTCTTTATAAACTCTTCCTTACTCTGTTTCATCACCTTTTCCCCTCTCACCTAAGTATTACTACCCATCATACCCATTGATAGAAAAAAAGTGCCTGTACATAAAAATAAACTCGGTGCTCTCTGCACCGAGTTTATTTAATAAAAGTCGCATCATACTTATCACTTTGCAACACTTGGAAATGTAAGTTTGCTAAATGTTTCCGTATTTCTGCACTATCGTCTTCATTTAAATTGTTCGCCAAAAACACAATTTCTGTACAGTTTCCACGTTTATCCATAGCGTAAACCGCTTTTGTAACCGTCCATGGTGTGTAACCATTCTTTTGTCCAGCATGTCTAAATGTTTTACGGTATTTCTTAGCACTCATGTCTGTTTCAACGATATTTGCCCACACTTTTTCTTCAGCTTCTGTCAAGCCACCTTTATGGTTTGCCTTTTGAAGTAATACCATATAATCATTTGCAGAAGCTGCTGGTAATCTATCTGACCAAATTTTGTCGTAACGTTCCTCTAAATAAAGCGGAATTTCCTTCTGTAATAATGGTCCCTTCTTCTTTAAGCGTTCATGAATAATCATCGAATATTCACGATATTGCTCTTGAGACATTTCTTTTAACTTTTTCTCTATTTTATATTTTGGAACATGTAATTCTTTATGCAAATATCCCGGGATATACAAAGATGAAACGATTGGAAATAGTGGTTGATGTGCAGGAAGTGATAAACTTTGTAAATTTCGATTGATGTTGTCTAATCCTAACAATTCCATTAAGTATTCAGCATTTGCATTCGAACTAAACTTAACCATTCCTTTTGCCACTTCTTCTAAAGAAACCGCTCCTTCAGTTATCTTGCCCGTCTTCTCCAAATACTTTTGCCATCTATCTTGTGCACCACCATCTGTATTCGGCACATAATAGCGATTCACATCGTTAATCGACACAAAACTAGACGAATCAATTTTCCCTTCAGTAACTTGTTTCGTATATTCAAGCGCCACAATTAATTTCATCGTACTAGCAACTGGCAATACAACATTTGGGTTTACAGAATAAACAACTTTATCATTTCTCTTTACTAGAAGCGCACTATTTTTTTCATCTTTATGTTCTTCAATAAAAGATGCAATATACTGTGCATCATCATTATTTGAACTCCACACTTTTTTCACTAAAAAGTTACCCGATATTAGCAAAACAAAAATACCCACAATTACTGCGCATACTATATTTTTTTTCAAGTAAAATTCCTCTCCTATTGTGTAACTCTTCTCTATTTATGATTAAAAAACAAAATAATGGAGATGGTCATTTAAATAACCATCTCCATTATTTTAACTTGTATGCTCCTATTATGTCTACGTCATAAATTTCACAAAATCCTCAAGAAACTTTTTATAATGTAACGACCAACCAATTCGCACCCAATTTTTTAATGCTTTTGCATCAGGTTGAGGCCGAAAATCAGCAATACTCTCTCCTTTTGCAATTCCAGCTGTATCTACATCGACACGACGATATACATAGTCTAAAAGGGATGGATTTGCCGCAACCATCATTGTAACGACGTCATGTACTGGGCTTCCTTTTATTTTCGGATTTAACTTTCTATAAGCTTTATAATAATACGTAAATATCGGCTCGATTAACTTATTAAAACTCGTTTTAGAGTGTTTCGTAATATATTTTACCATTTCCGGCGTAATAATTGCTTCAGATGTAACGTTAAGTGGTACTAATGTCACATTTTTAGCATTTTGCATAACTAATTGCGACGCAATCGGATCACCATGAAAATTCGCCTCTGCGACTGGTGTTACATTGCCAGGCATTAAGAAAGCACCGCCCATTATATAATATTCTTTCACATACTTCATCATCGGCTTTTCTAAAATAAATGCCGTCGCTAGTGTTGTTGATCTACCAGCATCGACTATTATTAATTCCCCTTTATATTTTTCAAGAAGATCAAAAAATGCACAAAAAGGCTTTATATTTGGCGAAAAAGTTTTTGGAGGTTTAATTGGCCCTAAACCGTCTGCCCCATGAATTTCTGGATAATACGTTGTAACATCTCCGGATAAAGGAATTTTCGCACCATTAATAACAGGTATATCTTCCCGTCCTGCCATTTGCAATAAATATGCGGCATTACTTGTCGCCTTTTCTTGTGTTACATTTCCATATCCCGTTACTACTCCAACAATATCAATATCAGGATGCAACAATCCATACATAATTGCTAAAGAGTCATCAATGCCTGGGTCTCCTAAAAATAACACTTTTTTCATCGACCTCAACTCCATCCCCTCAGTTGTTATTAATTTATGAATAAACGTGGATATACAGAATAAAAAAGAACAAATTCATACGAAAAAACGCAGTCTTATAAGGACTACGTTCTTCAGCTAACCTATACTGTTTTTTTTACAGCACTCATACTTCCAATAACATAAGCGATAAACGCAAAACAAATTGGGAAGACAACTGTATGTATACCGAACGGATTTGGATAGAAAAGATGAATACACATATATGAACCTACTCCAACGAAAATGGAAGCAAGCGCTCCTGTAGCATTTCCTTTTCTCCAATATAACCCTAATACGATTGGCCAAATGAATGCTGCTTCTAATCCACCGAAAGAAAATAAATTTAGCCATATTAAAAAATCTGGTGGTTTAATCGCCGCTGCATAAACGAGTAGCCCTACAATACCAGTAATCCACAAACTTCCTTTTTTTATCGTACTGTCTGCTGCATCTTTATTTATGTAATTTACGTATATATCTTTAATAATTGACGAGCTTACAAGTAATAATAAAGAGTTTACTGTAGACATAATCGCCGCCATTGGTGCAGCTAAGAAAACTCCAGCTAACCAAGGTGGCAACACTTCCATCGCGAGTAGCGGCATTACTTTATCTGGTACCGTTATACCTGGAAGTACTACTCTTGCAAATACACCTGTTAAATGCATACCAATCATAATTGTACCAACGACAACTGTTCCGATTATTAAAGCTTGGTGCATAGCTTTTGAATTTTTATAAGACATGGCACGCACGCTAATTTGCGGTAAACCTACAACGCCAATTCCAATTAAAATCCAAAATGATGTAACATATGATTTCGTTAAACTGCCATCTGCTCCGAATGGTGTAATTAAATTTGGATTAATTTGAACAAGTTCCTGCATAATCTTTTCAATTCCACCACCAGCAATGACAGTAGCAATTAAAATGATTGTCGTTCCAACTAACATAATGATTCCTAATAATGTATCTGATAGCGCGACTGCACGAAATCCACCAATTAATACGTACACAAGTACAGAAAAAGTAAATAAAAATAGTGCTGTTGTATACGATAGACCCGTTAGTGACTCGATTAATCGTCCACCGCCGACCCACTGGGCTACTGTCGCTGAAAATAAAAAGATAATAATACATAACGCAGAGAGTATAACAACTGCTTTATTATTGTATCTCCCTTTTAAATAATCGATAAGAGTAATTGCTTCCATCTTCCTAGCAATAATTGCAAACTTTTTACCGATAACCGTTAAAACGATATATCCTGTTACAACTTGAATCGCAGATAATAGTACCCATCCAAGCCCCATATTGTAAGCAATACCGGGACCACCAATAAAGCTACTTGCACTACCGTACGTAGCAATCATTGTCATCGCTAATAATAAACCGCCTAACTCACGCCCACCAAGAAAATATTCTTGTAAAAATTTATTATGTGCTGTTGCTTGCACGCGTCTTGAAGCATATACACCAATTAAAAATACAACGATAAACGAAATTATCATTGGAATGATTACATACCAATTCATCTATTATTCCTCACTTTTTTCTTCCTCATCGAGTGAAATATCTTGAAATACAAAACGAACAACTAAACTAAGTAAAATAACCATAACGATAAATCCAACGATACAGCTATAAAAAAACCATGCGGGAAAACCTAATACATATGTATATTCACTTGGATCTTTACTACCAAGCCCATAAGCAAATCCGTACCATATTATAAAATTAATAATAGCAAGTCCAAGACCAATTAACGCTTCTCTATGGGCTATTCGAAAGCGTGGATCATCATGATAATCTTTCATTTTTCCCCCTCCTCTCACGATGTATTATTGTACCATTGTTCTTCTAGTTTTTCCTACTAGAAAGCAAAAACAAGCAGGATTTTTTATAATCATATAGAAGCTTCTCTTACATTACATATTTTTTACAATTGTAACACAAATGAAATTTGAATTTTCAGTATTTATTAATTATGATTTTAATTAGAGGCTTTCCATCTAGTTTCCACATCCTTGATTTCGGAATAAGCGCCGTCTCGTACTGCGTTTACATTATATTTTCAAGGGGGTTATACAATGAGTCAACTAGCTGTAAATCTTCATGAAAAGGTAGAAAAGTTTCTTCAAGGTACAAAAAAGTTATATGTGAATGGATCTTTCATTGAAAGCGCTTCCGGTAAAACGTTTAAAACACCTAACCCAGCAACTGGTGAAACACTTGCCGTCGTTTCTGAAGCTGGTCGCGAAGATATTCATAAAGCTGTAGTCGCAGCTCGTATGGCTTTTGACGAAGGTCCTTGGTCTCTTATGAGCACTGCTGAGCGAAGCCGTCTCATGTACAAGTTAGCTGATCTAATGGAAGAACATAAAGAAGAGCTTGCACAGCTCGAAACATTAGATAACGGAAAACCAATCCGTGAAACAATGGCAGCAGACATACCACTTGCAATTGAGCATATGCGCTATTACGCTGGATGGGCTACGAAAATCGTTGGTCAAACAATTCCTGTTTCCGGTGATTACTTTAACTATACACGCCATGAAGCTGTTGGTGTCGTTGGTCAAATTATCCCTTGGAACTTCCCGCTTCTTATGGCAATGTGGAAAATGGGAGCAGCGCTTGCTACAGGATGTACAATCGTTTTAAAACCTGCAGAACAAACTCCACTATCTGCTCTATACTTAGCTGAATTAATTGAAGAAGCTGGATTCCCGAAAGGTGTTATTAATATCGTACCTGGATTCGGTGAATCAGCTGGACAAGCTCTCGTTAATCATCCACTCGTTGATAAAATTGCATTTACCGGTTCTACTCCTGTCGGTAAACAAATTATGCGACAAGCATCCGAATCATTAAAACGCGTTACACTTGAATTAGGCGGTAAATCACCAAATATCATCTTGCCAGATGCTGATTTATCTCGCGCGATTCCTGGTGCACTTTCTGGTGTTATGTTTAACCAAGGACAAGTATGCTCTGCTGGATCACGCTTATTTGTTCCGAAGAAAATGTATGATAATGTCATGGCTGATCTCGTCCTCTATTCTAAAAAACTAAATCAAGGTGTCGGTCTTAACCCTGAAACAACAATTGGTCCTCTCGTTTCTGAAGAACAACAAAAACGTGTAATGGGCTACATTGAAAAAGGGATTGAAGAAGGAGCTGAAGTACTATGCGGAGGAAGTAATCCATTCGATCAAGGCTACTTCGTTTCTCCTACAGTATTCGCTGACGTAAATGATGAAATGACGATCGCAAAAGAAGAAATTTTCGGTCCAGTTATTTCTGCAATACCGTTTAACGATATTGATGAAGTAATTGAACGTGCAAATAAATCACAATTCGGCTTAGCGGCTGGTGTGTGGACAGAAAATGTTAAAACAGCACACTATGTTGCAAGTAAAGTACGTGCAGGTACAGTATGGGTAAACTGTTATAACGTCTTTGATGCAGCATCTCCATTTGGAGGATTTAAACAATCTGGTCTTGGCCGTGAAATGGGATCTTACGCATTAAATAACTATACAGAAGTAAAGAGCGTTTGGCTTAACTTAAATTAATGAGAAAGAACCTGACCTACCTGGTCAGGTTCTTTTCATTATGTATTCCTTTAAACTTGCAGTCCTCCGCTCACATTTAATACTTCACCTGTAATATAAGATGCGTATTCTGATGCTAAAAAAGCTGCTGCGTTCGCAATATCTTCTGGCGTTCCAATTCTACCAACTGGAATAGCACCAACCATCTTTTCTTTCACTTTATCTGGTATCGTTTTTGTCATATCTGTATCCATAAAACCCGGACAAATCGCATTACAAGTAATACCGAAGCTTCCAACTTCTTTCGCTGCTGTTTTCGTTAAACCGACAACTCCTGCCTTTGTAGCCGCATAATTTGCTTGACCTATGTTTCCTTCTCTACTAATTGAAGATATATTAATAATGCGTCCATACCCTTGTTGTCTCATGTAAAGAAGCGCTGGTTGCATACAATAAAAAACACCAGTTAAGTTCACTTGTAATACTTGTTCCCAAGCAGACTTCTCCATTTTATGTAACATTGCATCTTTTGTAATCCCGGCGTTATTCACCAAAATATGTAATGTACCGAATTTTTGAACCGCATATTCAATTAACGACTTCGCTTCATTTTGATTACTCACATCACATCGATATGAGCACACTTCATATCCTTCATCTGATAACTCACGTGTCGTTTTTTGTAGATTCTCTTCATTTACATCGCTAATTAATACTTTCGCCCCTAGTTTTGCATAAACCCTTGCAATCTCTTTTCCAATTCCCTGTGCAGCTCCTGTTACAACAGCTGTTTTCCCATTTAAAAACTCCATTCCTATCCCCCATTTCTATTACTTATACTGTATATTTCGGCTTTTTGCTTTTCAATTCCTCTTTGTATAAAAAAGTCTATTTGTGTCAAACTAACTTTGCAACGTCGCATAAAGTGCAAGGAGATTATGTCGAATGAACAAAAAGAATTTCAAACAAAGCAAAGCAACTGATGGCATTGATGTTGAGTTCTCTCGCGAACTCGCTGACCACAATGACTTAGAAGCAAACGCACGTGCAAATGCCGCTGATGCACGTCAAAAACGCCAATCAACCGAAAAATAAGGTACATCACAACCTTATTCTTTTCAAAAGGGACCTACTACCCAACAAAATAAACCGAGAGACATCTCTCGGTTTATTTTCTATATTTTTTTGCATAATGAGCCAAAGTAAGCAACGGATATATATGAGCATAACTATGATAACGAATATAAAACCCACCTGGCAAGCCTGTTCCAGTAGGATATTTTTCATTTACATAAGGGTTGGAGAGCAAATATGAAATACCTTTGCGAATGACTGGCGTTTCTTTATCATAGTAAGAAATGAGGGCATCTAACGCCCATGCTGTTTGGGATGGTGTACTAAATGGCAAAGTAACAAATCTTTTTTCCACACTACTTTGGCAAGATTCTCCCCAGCCACCATCTTCATGCTGTATATGTTCAAGCCATAAAGCTGCTCGTTTCAATGATGGATCGCTAGATGGTATTCCGAGTGACCGTAAACCCGTCAACACTGCCCACGTACCATATATATAACAAATTCCCCATTTCCCATACCACGATCCATTTTCCTCTTGTACATTCATTAACCAATTTATCGCACTTTGTTTTTGTTTCTCGGGCAATTGATTTTGCGTATACGTCCCGAAAAATTCTAACACTCTTCCTGTAATATCTGGTGTAGAAGGATCTGTAATCATATCACTTGCATTTTCGATTGGTAAATTTGCTAATATACGGCTCGTTACCCCTTTTTCAAAAGCCCCCCAACCACCATCATTATTTTGCAATCCTTTAACCCAATTAACCGCTCGCTTCCAAGCATTGTCTACATTTTCGTTCCCTCTACTTCGCGCCAATGCTCTTAACGTAGCAGTTGTATCATCAATATCTGGAATCGTCGTATTCACATCCGAAAAGCCCCAACCACCTGGGCAGAGATCCGGTGCATGTACACTCCAATCTACTTTCTTTGTTTGCTGTTTTCTTAGTAAATACGCTGATGCATTTTGAATCACTTTACTTGCTTTCGGAACTTGAGCTTCTTGTAAAGCATAACTGAGTAAAGCTGTATCCCATATAGTTGACGGAGAGTTTTGCAAATGGCTCCCTCTCTCCATCTTCCATATATAAGATGTGATTCCCGTTATAGCCTTCTGAATAATTGGTGATTGAATAGAATGTCCTAATGCAAGTAAAGCATAAATCATATAAAACGAGGCAGTTGCGTAACTATATAATGTTCCATTTTCATCAATACGCTCTTTCATAAAACGTTCTACTTCCTCATATCCTTTATGATGCAAAGAAAGTGGATACGTTATAATTTTCTTCACGTCACTTACTAACGTTTGAAAAACTGGAGATCGGTCCTCCCGAAACCATCCTCCGCCCCCGCCTGCAATATGATTTAAATTTGGCAATAACTTTTTCTCTACTCGAAATCTTTTATTTAAACACAACATCACCGGAATTAAATGAATACGTGCTGAGCTACTCAGTTCAAAAATACTGAGAGGGGAATCATTCTGCAGAAACATAATTGGTGTTGGCAAATGAAAGAGAGAAGGGTATTCATATTCTCCATGAATTGCTAATAAAAACTTCGTCATAAAATGAGCACGCGCTACCCCCCCACGCTCATTTATAAACATTTCCGCTCGCTTCATATTCGCATCTTCTTTTGTATATTTTTCCGATGCAAGTAAGGCAGCATAAGATTGAATTGTAGCAGATAAATTACCACCCATTTCATCTTCATACAATTTCCATGTTCCTTCATTTGTTTGAAGTGATGCTAATCTTTTTACAAACGGTTCTATCTCTTTATCTCTACCTAATAATTTTAATAAAAAAATCATATGACAATCTGTTAGTGGCGCTCCTTCAAAACAAAACTGCCACGTACCATCTTGCCGTTGCATTGTTTGAAGTGCAGTTGTTCTTCTCGCTATTTCTTCATGCACTTTTTCATATAATAACAAGTTACTCACCCACCCTTTCGAAATCCGTATAACGATATTCAAAAAGGTAGCTGAATATGTATAAAAACAAAGAAAAGCAGAACATATAAAATGTTCCGCTCATAAACAATATCCTACTCCGACAATAATCCCTAATAAAGCACCAACTACTACTTCATACGGTGTATGCCCAACAAGTTCATTTAACTTCTTATATTCTGTTTCTCTACCGTGAAAAAACTCATTCAATATTTTTGCTTGTTTACTTACTGCAAGCCTTACTCCTGAAGCATCATACATAACAATAATGGCAAAAATAGTAGCAACCGCAAACATCGAGCTTTCCACACCTTCTACTACCCCAACTCCTGTAGCAAGTGCTGTAACAGTTGAAGCATGAGAACTCGGCATCCCACCTGAAGCGAAAAACTTTGCAAAATCAAATTCACCCGTTTTGACTAATTTAAAGACTACTTTCGTTAATTGTGCTAAAAACCATGAAATTACAGCGGCCATAAGCGGATCATTATGTAAAATTGTTTCCACGTTCTCAGCTCCCTACTAGCTATGATGGAAATCCTATATAGTATCAGTATAAAGAAAAATGCGTAGAAAATACTACGCATTATGATACTTTTGCTGATTTATTTTTTATAAATTTCGGTTGTTTCTGCACTAAGAACTTTGTTTTCGCTATCGAGAATACAAATAATGCAACCCATATACAGAAAAATGCAATCATATGAGTAGATGTGAAATGTTCACCAAATACGAATACACCTAAAATCAAACTAATTGTTGGTGCAATATATTGTAAAAATCCCACCATATAAAGCGGAATAAGTTGTGCTCCTTTTGCAAAATAAAATAGTGGTAATGCTGTTACGATACCTGCTCCTATTAAAAGTAGCGTTGATAACATTGAAATAGATCCAAATGAGCCGAAACCATGTGCTCCTGTCATAACAAGATAAATGATTGCAAACGGCGTCACTAACATCGTTTCCATCGTAAGTCCAATTGTAGCATCATAATTTAATAGTTTTTTCGTTAATCCGTATAATCCAAATGAAAAGGCAAGTGAAAGAGAAACCCACGGAATAGATCCGAAACGTACTGTTAAAATGACAACCCCTACTCCTGCTAAACCAACTGCAACATATTGCCAAAAGTTTAACTTTTCCTTTAAAACGACTGTACCAAGTAAAATACTAATAAGCGGATTAATATAATAGCCAAGACTCGCTTCAATAACATGATTATGATTAACGGCCCATATATAAACAAACCAGTTTCCGCTAATCAAGACTGAAGCTATTGTTAATGACATTAATAATTTAGGTCGTTTAAAAAGATTCACAAATTCCCCAATAAACTGGCGAAACCTCTTCGTAACACCTAATACAAGTAACATAAAAACAAACGCCCAAACGATACGGTGTGCTAATATTTCATCTGCTGGAACTTCCTCAACCCATTTCCAATAAATCGGTAGAATTCCCCACATCGTATAAGCACCAGCCGCATATAGTATCCCTTTTTTTTGCTCTGCTGATTGACTCCCCATCTTCCTTTTTCTCCTCTTCTCATTTTTTCTCCATTATACGGTCTCACATGCTCACTTTACCAATAATCAATCTGCATTTCTTTCGACATTTCTCATACAACGAATAATAAACATACCGTTATTACAACAAGTAACGGTATGCCGAAAACAAATTTCTTTTTATGAGTTTTATGATGAAACATATACATACCGATCCAAGCTCCAACTGCTCCCCCAGCTGCCGCTGATAAAAACAACGTACTTTCTGGCGTTCTCCACTGTTTCTTCTTTGCTTTTCGTTTATCAAGCCCCATAAGGCTAAAAGCTATAACGTTAATAATAAGAAAATAAATCCATTTCATCGCTTTCTCTCCTTATGAAAAATTCGCTTAATGGTAACACGAAAAAACGCCGGAAACAACTGAAGAACTCTTTTTATCAAACTAGTTTCATTCCTTTTTCTTAATTAGTTACCTTCATATTTACAAAACCAACTAAAATCGCAATTAAAGCATTTAAATAGAAAAATGTTATGAGCAGAATCTTATATTTCATTACATTCACCCACTACCATATCATCAAAAAAACTGCTCTCAATCACTTTCTCCTCAAAATGAAGAACTACAATTAGCCCTACATATAAAGAAACCAAATTTAGAAACCATTCCCCATCCTCATCTTTCTTAGCTAAGCATTTAAATATCTCTTGAAATTGCATACGCTCGTCTGCAGCAACAATCGGACGCACACCAAAATATTTCAATACGAGATTCAGCTTCAGCTGCACGGATAATGATAAAATATATTTTAATAGCTTCGTATACTCTGTACTATCTTTTTGACTATACAACTTCACAAGCTTTGGATGTAAATTCGAAATCGATAATTCCTCGTCAGTCACTCTAGTTACTTCTATCGTTTCAATCATCTTTTTCATATCCATCACATTCACCCCTTCTGAAAAAATTCTAAAGCCAAAGAGTACTTAATTCAAAATGTGCAATAATTGTGCGTTTCTCGTCTCTCGTTCTTCTTCACTGACTAAATCATACTTTTTTAGAAGGTGAAAAATATCATTTAATAATTTCTGTGAATGATTACCTTGTAAAAAATTCTTTAACTCTTTAAAGATCCCTTCAGGTAAAGAATTCTTTTGACTTTCGAGCTTATTCATCACATCTTCAATAGAATGATCAATGTTACACGCCATATTAAACTTCCCCCTCTATCCTCTATAAATAATATCCTCAGCTAACGATGTAAACACTTCTCCAACAAGAGAATCTTCATCATATACAGATGAACCATTATTTTCTTCACGTTTCGCAAAAGGTATTTGGGCAATTACTTCTGTTTGCAATTGTTCTGCAAGCATTTCGCCGCCGCCTTTTCCGAAGAGATAATTTTTCGATCCATCTTGTTCTTCATAATAAGCCATATTTTCCACAATACCTAAAATCTCATGCTTCGTATGTTTTGCCATTACACCGACTCTTGAAGCAACGAATGAAGCTACATTGTGCGGAGTTGTAACAATTATTTCTTTCGCTTGCGGAATCATCGCTGCAACATCGATCGCAACATCTCCTGTACCTGGTGGTAAATCAAGTAATAAATAATCTAATTCTCCCCAGTGCGTATTCGCAAGGAAATTTTGAATCCATTTATTTAGCATCGGTCCGCGCCACATCACTGGGTTATTTCCTTCTGTAAAAAATCCCATCGACATGATTTTAACACCGTGACTAATGACTGGAATTGCCGTTTGATCAATCATCGTTGGTTTCTTATTCGTTTCCATCATAGCTGGAATACTAAAACCATATATATCTGCATCTAATATCCCCACTTTTTTGCCCATACGCGCTAGTGCAGTTGCAAGATTAATTGTCACCGTTGATTTTCCAACTCCGCCTTTTCCGCTCGTTACAGTAATAAAACGTACTCCTGAATCCGGGCGAAGCATGCTCGGCATACCAGTTTCTGTTCTAGTACTTTTCTTTAATTTCTCTGTTAAAGCTGCACGTTCTTCTTGTGTCATAGAACCAAATGTTACCTCCACTTTAGAGGCACCAATTGCATGAAGTGATTCTTCAATATCTTGTTGAATTTTTGCTTTTAACGGACAACCTTGGATTGTTAGTACTACTTCAAGTTTAACCTCTGTTCCGTTCATTTGTACATTTCTAACCATATTTAATTCTACAACACTTTTGTGTAACTCTGGATCCTCTACATGTTTTAATGCATTCATTATTTGTTCTTGAGTAAGCATGGAACTCATCCCTTCTCTTATTCTAATTTATATACAACATCTTCTTGGCGCTTCATCTGGTGAAAAAGCTTATTACCCGCCGCTAACGGGCGGGATTAATGCGACTATATCTCCAGCCTTTATCATCTCTTCATTCATTACAAACTCCTCATTAACAGCCACCATCACTTTATCCAGCGATTGTAAACAATAGCTGACTTTGAGCCATTCTTTTAATTGCTGCACTGTCATTTCTTGCTTTTCTGAAATTACTAATCGATCCGATCCAACTTCCTCACGCAGATTTGCAAATAATAAAATTGTAATCATTTTCTCATTCTTCCTTCTTTGGTTTTCCTTCTGGATATGGTGTGTTTTCAAGTTGATCTCCAATCCACATCGTTCCATCTTCCCAAAATTCTTTTTTCCAAATTGGAACAATTCGTTTTATACGTTCAATCGCGTACTCATTCGCTTCATAAGCTACTTTACGATGCGGTGATGAAACTGCAATGACTACCGCAATATCCATTATTTCTAGCCACCCTACACGGTGCGTAATTGCTACTTTTGCATCCGGCCATCTTTCACTAATCTCTTCACCAATTCTCATAAGTTGTTTTACTGCCATCGGTTTATATGCTTCATACTCTAAATGTAGCGTTCGTTTTCCTTTTGTTAATTCTCTCACCGTACCAATAAATGTTGTAATCGCACCTGCTTCCCTTCTTGCGACTTTATTCGTTACTTCTTCAACTAAAATCGGATTATCTACAATTTCAAATAGCGCTTGTCTCATTAGAACCACCTCTCACTTTATGAAATGTCCAAGGCCATTCACTACCTTCGTTATCTTCTAATAAAAGAACATCAACAAACATATCTTTTTTATATCCTCTTGTCCCGCCCGGCAATACGATAAACGCATTTGATTCTGCCAATGAAGAAACTGAGCTAGATTTATCAAACCCTGATGGATAAGCGATTAATTTTCCCTCATCATATTGCAATTTTGCTCGTACAAATCTTGTAAATGGATTCGGTTTTAGAAAATCTTCTCCTAATAACGCTTTTTCTCTTTTTAAATGTACTTTTTCACTAAACATATACGTCCGAATACACGGTCTTACGAATAATTCAAACCCTACATAACAAGCTGATGGATTTCCTGATAAACCAAATAATAACTTGCCATTTAATTGTGCTACAGTTGTAACACTTCCTGGTCGCATTGCAACTTTATTAAAAAGAACAGATGCACCTAACTTTTCGTAAATAGCTGGTAAATAATCATAATCTCCTACTGATACACCGCCCGTTGTAATTAACATATCTACTTGGCCAAGCGCTTCTTTCACAGCTGTAAAACACGTATTAAAATCATCACTAAACTTCCCAAAATATTTTACTCTGCCGCCCGCTCTTCGAATTTGAGACAATATCATATACGTATTACTGTTTCGGATTTTCCCTGGCTGTAATGAATCATCGACATCGAGCAATTCACTCCCAGTCGCTAACAGTCCAATTACAGGCTTTCTCGCAACTGGTACTTCACTATAACCGAATGTAGCAAGAAGAGCTGAAATACCTGGATTAATGTACGATCCTTTCTTTGCAAGAACCGTTCCTTTACGAGCATCTTCACCTTGAAAAGAAATATTGTCGCCCGTTTTGAATGATCGCTTCACTTCCATATAATTGTTGCCATTCTTCTCATATTGACGAGTCAGCTCTAACATAACAACCGCATCACAGCCATTCGGAATTTGTGCTCCCGTCATAATTCGAACTGCTTGAAACGGACCTACTTTCTCATGGAATAGCGATCCTGCACCAATTTCACCCACTACTTCAAATACAATTGGCGTTTCATAACTTGCTAAATTAGTATCTTCTGCTCGAATAGCAAATCCGTCATACGGCGAACGATTAAATGACGGTACATCATGGTCAGCTACTAAATCCTCTGCTAATATACGTCCATAAGCTAATTCAATTGGTAATAGCTCCTTTAAGCCTTTATCAGCAAATCCCATCACTTTACGAACAGCTTCTTCAACCGTAATTGGCACTCTTCTTTCCATTGTTGACACCCTCTCTATTAACCGAATACGCGATAATATAGTTGTTTCGCTTTCGAAACATCATTTGTACCATGAATAAAAACACGACCATCTCGAAAAACAACCACGCGGTAATCATCGAATTGGCAAGATAGTAAATACGGATTCCGATCTACTTTCCCCAGTTTTTGTAATACTTTTTCTATATCATCAAAATTGTATTTCCTATTGTCTACTGTTCTAATTTGAACTGTATTTCTTCCGCATAAAACAGCTGCTTTCGTTTGATTTTCGTATGATAAATAAGGATAAGTTCGATTCAAACCGCATGAGAGACAAGTGTCTGTTTTTATTTTCCCTAATTTTATAAAATGATTTTGATTACTCCATATATCAAACATGAAAAATGTTTTTCTAATTGCTGAGAAATCTCCCACTAAAATTTTGAGTGCTTCTGCCACTTGATATGCTGCGACGATTTGAACAGTCGGACTAATAATTCCAGCGGTATCACATGTCACACCTGTAACAGGAATATTTTTCAGCATACAATGTAAACACGGTGTCTCTTGCGGAATAATTGTATAACTCATACCATACGATCCAACGCAAGAACCATATACCCAAGGAATATTATGTTTTTGTGATAAATCATTTATTACAAATCGAATATCAAAATTATCTGTTGCATCAATGATTACATCTACACTTTTTAATAGACCTTTCATATTTTCTGAAGTTGCATCCATTACGAAAGCATGTATTTGTACTTCCGAATTAATTTGTTCTAACCGATTTTTTGCAGCAATTGCTTTCGGCATTTTCTCTCTCGCATCTTGTTCAGAGTACAATTGTTGCCTTTGTAAATTACTCCATTCAACGTAGTCACGATCAATAATCGTCAACTTGCCAACACCTGCACGTACGAAACTTTCGGCACTTGCACTTCCTAATGCGCCTGCCCCTACAATTAACACATGTTTATTTCGAATTTTTTCTTGTCCTTTACTCCCAATTGGTTTGAACAACTGTTGTCGTGAATACCGATCAGCCATTACATACCCTTCCTCTCAAGAACTCTATTTCATATTAGAATGTTGTTTCTGATAACAAGCAAAGTAAGCAAAACCAACAAACCCAGCTCCTCCAATTACATTCCCGATAAAAACAGGAACAAAATTTTTAGCCAAATCCATCCACGTTAGATGACCAGCAAAAATAACAGCGGAAATGACAAACATATTTGCTACTACTTGCTGAAATCCAATCACTACAAATGCCATAATTGGAATCCAAATTCCGATGATTTTTCCGACAAAATCACTCGTCCCGTAAGCGAGCCAAAGAGCAAGACAAACGAGCCAATTACAACCAATTGCTAAAATTAAAGTTCTCCCAAATGATTCATGTAACTTCCCTTCCGCTATCGCTACCGTTTTATTTAAATACTCTCCCTCTGTTAATCCGCCAAGATGCCCAAAGCAATACGCAACAAAAATTGCCCCAATAAAATTCATGAGAGTAATCCAAACCCAGTTATTCAGTACACTTATCAATGTAATTTTCTTTGCATAAAGCGCCATAGACAGTGACATCATATTTCCCGTAATTAATTCTCCTCCTGCTAATACTACGAGCATGAGTCCAACAGGAAATACTGCTCCTCCTAAAACATTCACTAGACTTCCCCAGCGCTCAGGTAAATTCCCTAAAACTCGAATGTTAAGTAAAAAACCTATCGCAATAAACGCTCCTCCTAAAAAACCGAGAATAAGCATCGCTGGCAATGTCTGTCTTACTTTTTGAACACCGGCCTCAATGACAAGCTCAGCAATTTGTTCCGGCTTATGAAATGCCATTACCCATTCCTCCATTTTCTCCAAATAAAAAAGCAGCTTCAAAAAACCTCCTCAAATAAAGGTTTTTGAATGCTGCTTAATTTCTCTGCACATCTTTTACAGAGATATCAATCATCACTTTTACTATAAAATAGAAAATCCACAACTCTTGTAAATTTTCCATTTTTCACTATGAAGCTAGCTTTATATATTAACCACCGATATGTGACATTTCAATTTTAGGTATTGCTTTCTTATTTGTATGATTTAAGCGTTCATCTGAATAACGATCTTCCCTATTATTCCATATATCGCGTACTACATCTGTAATGTCCTCATCTGTATGTTCAGAACGAAGCAATTCTCTTAAATCATTTCCTTTAGAAGCAAATAAGCAAGTATATAATTTTCCTTCTGCAGAAATACGAGCTCTCGTACATGATGAGCAAAAAGAATCTGTTACTGATGAAATAATACCTATTTCCTCATCGCTTCCTATATAACGATACCTAGTAGCCACTTCACCAGAATAATTTGCTTCTATCCGTTCTAACGGCATAACTTGATGAATCGTATCTACTATTTCTTGTTTGGAAATAACTTCACCTAACTCCCAGCCATTATAATTCCCAACATCCATATACTCAATAAACCGAAGAATATGCTTATTTTCTTTAAAGTATTGCGCCATCTGCAAAATATCTTGTTCATTTTTCCCTTTTTGAACGACCATATTTATTTTAATTTTCATACCAACTTCAGCAGCAGCCTGTATTCCTTCCAGAACCCTTTGCACTTTGCTCCTATTACCATTTAAATAGAAAAACCGATCTTCTTCCAAGGAATCTAAGCTAACTGTTACACGTGATAGTCCCGCCTTATATAAATCAGGAGCAAACTTTTTAAGTAACGATCCATTGGTTGTTAAACCGATATCTTCTACACCATCAATTTTATTAAGGCGCTCAATAAGCTTTGGAAGACCTCTTCGAAGTAACGGTTCTCCGCCCGTAATTCGTAACTTTCTTACACCTAAAGAAACAAAAATACGTGTTATCCTTTCAATCTCATCAAAAGATAAAATTTTATCATTAGACAAAAACGAGTAATCAGGACCAAATATTTCTTCTGGCATACAATATCGGCAGCGAAAATTACAGCGATCAGTAACTGAAATACGTAAATCCTTTAACGGACGTTGCAACTTGTCTAATGTAACTGATTTCATCTTCATTGCCTCACTTTTATTTTATATTTAAAACACGTTCTGGATGGGTATATACATTTAAGGAGTGATTACGAATAAATCCTATTGTCGTAATACCTAAATCTTCCGCTAGTTGCAAAGCTAACTCAGTTGGAGCTGATTTTGATAGTATAATTTCACAACCGATTTTTGCAACTTTCAATAATATTTCCGAAGAAATACGACCACTAAAAACAATGATTTTATCTTTTATAGAAATATCGTTTCTTAAACAATAACCGTAAATTTTGTCTAGTGCATTATGCCTACCAATATCCATTCGGCTTAAAATAATACCATTCACATCACATAAAGCTGCATTATGAACCCCACCAGTATGATGAAACGTATCCGCAGATTGCTGCATTTCTTTCATTAACCGAAAACAATCCTCTGCCGTAACCTGTACATGGACACCCTTCATTTTTTTTGCACTTAGTGCATCATTTGCAAAAATAAACCCTTGCCTACTCATACCACAACAAGACGTAATATAGCGTTTATTTTGCATTTGTTCATAATACGGATTTACTTTTGTCGTTGTTACATGCACAAAGCCTTCTTTCTCCTGCACCCATACACTATCAATATCTTCATACTTCCGAATGATTCCTTCAGACGCTAAGAAGCCTATTACCATATCTTCTATATATTCTGGAGTACTAACCATTGTAACAAACTCCTGTCCGTTCATTTTAATGGTGACAGGAAACTCTGTTACAATGCTGTCCTCTATGTGCTTAAATGCTCCCTGTTCATAACGAAAGATTTCTCTTTCTACCCGTATCGGTTTCACGATCAGTATCCTTCTCTCACGTTATATTTTTATCAAAAACAAATACAGAAACTGCAATATCTTCTTCTACTTTCATATCTGAAAACAAATTCACTAATTTCGCTCCAACAAGTTCCTCCAAATGTTCACGGGAATTCGCAGCATACACTTCTTGAATCATTTTCGTTCTAGCCATATGAACCATTTCCGCACCGTCCATCGTACTTGAAATAAATTTTTCAGTAGGTGTTAAGTTTCCATAAAGAGTCGCTATAGCCATATTTTCCGCAAAAACAGTATGAATTCGTTCTGGTCCTTTTCCGAAAAGTTCCTTTCGAAGTTTTCGGATCATATCATTAAATTCATGTACTTTTTTTGACATACAATTATACCTCCCAAAAGCCTCATTTTACTTTATTATATATTTTACCAAAATGAGCCTTCCGCCCAAACTATTTCCTACAAATATTTGGGCGGAAAGGTTCACTTCATGAAGTTTATTCGTCTTTTAACCCTTTCCCCATTCCTTTTAAGAAATGAAGCCCAAACCCGATAGCGCGGTTAATATCTGGGTCTTTCAATACTTTCATAAGATCGAATACCCCTACTTTTTTATTACTTTCTAGATGTTCATTACCTTCTTCTAGCCCGACTAATAAACTACCTATAAGCTTTTTCGTAAGTTCTGGGTCAAGTTCAGTTAACGCACCTGCCGCACCCATCATATTATTAATTAAATTTGTAACAGGCTCACGAGTTACTTGACCTAGAACAATCTTTGCAATTGGTTCTTTCGCTTTCAGCATAGAATTTGCAGCTTCTAGCATTCCAATGTCATTTAATTCCCCTACTATATTAAACATCTGATTTAGAGCTTCTTCATTATTTGTTAAAAGCTCCTTTAAATCATCTAATTTTTGCTGTTTTATTTCTTCCTCAGTTAATTCTTGTTTTTGAATCATTTTTATAGGTGCAGCCATAGTTTTCTCCTCCTACTTATCCGTTAAATGCACATACCCTGGACGTGCCCACTTACGATGTACCTCAATTCCAGCTTGAGGGTGACGTTTTTTATTGCGTGGGTTCGCTTTTGGCATCGGATTTTCGCCATCAACTTCTAACACTTTCATACGCACTTTCGTTTGTTTATACGCAGGTGTATTCGTACGTACATCCACAGCAGGACCTGTTAAGAAATTAATTGCCGTTTCGTTATCTGTAGAGTTCATCGGTAAATATAACTCATTCGCTTTTACACGATCTGTAACGAGTGCACGTAATTTTAATGCTCCAAAAGGAGAGACAAGACGAACTAACGAACCCGTTTTTACGCCACGTTCTTTTGCAAGGTCTGGAGAGATTTCAACGAAAACACCAGGTACTTTCGTTTGGATACCTGTTGATTTATTTGTCATATTCCCTTCATGGAAATGCTCAAGCATACGACCGTTGTTAATGTGAAGGTCGAACTCCGCTGGAAATTCAGCTGGACGTACCCAGTCAGCAATCGCAAAACGAGCTTTTTTATCTGGGAAGTTAAATCCATCTTGGAACAGAAGTGGTGTATTTGTTCCATCAAAACTTCCCCAATGGAAACTGTTCCATCCTTCAAGCACTTCATAGTTCGCTTGCGAGAATAATGGTGATAAACTTGCCATTTCAGCAAAGATTTCACTTGGGTGGCTATAATTCCAGTTTGCCCCTAGTTTATTCGCAACCTCCTGGACGATCCACCAGTCTGGTTTCGCATCTCCTAACGTAGGAAGAACTTGATATAATCTTTGGACACGGCGCTCTGTATTTGTGAAAGTACCTTCTTTCTCAAGAGATGGCGCTGCTGGTAATACAACATCTGCATATTGAGCAGTTTTAGAAAGGAAAACATCTTGCACAACGAAGAAATCAAGGCTCGACAACACTTCATGTACATGATTCGCATTAGAATCTACAAGAGCCATATCTTCTCCGACAAGATACATTGCTTTCATTTTTCCTTCGTCAATTGCGTGAAGCATTTCAATATTATTAAGACCTGGTTCACTATCAATTTTCACTCCGTAAGCAGTTTCAAATTTCGCACGTTCCATTTCGTTAGTAACGTGCTGATATCCTGGAAGCCATCCTGGTAAAGTACCCATATCACAAGCACCTTGTACGTTATTGTGACCTCGAAGTGGGTATGCACCTGCTCCTGGACGACGATAGTTCCCTGTTGCAAGAAGTAAGTTTGAAATTGCAGCGGAAGTATCAGAACCACCTGTATTTTGCGTTACCCCCATACCCCAAAGGATACATGTACCATCTGCATCACGAATCATTTCAGCCATTTGAATAAGTGTTTCTCTTGAAATACCTGTTACTTCTTCTGCATATGCAAGTGTATATTCTTCTAGACTTTCTTTGAAATCTTCAAAGAAGTTTACATTCTCATTAATAAATTCCTGATCATGCCAACCTCGATCAATCATATATTTTGTAACAGCCATTAACCAAACTTGATCTGTTCCTTGTTTTGGACTAATAAAGACATCTGATCGCTCTGCCATTTCTGTTTTACGAAGATCAGCTACAATTAACTTTTGTCCGTGTAATTTATGTGCACGTTTAATACGTGTAGCTAAAACAGGATGACCTTCTGTCGGATTACATCCTACAATAATAACAAGACCAGATTGCGCAATATCTTTAATCGTTCCTGCATCACCGCCCATACCAATTGTACGGAACAAACCATCCGTTGCTGGTGATTGGCAATAACGTGAGCAGTTATCAATATTATTCGTTCCAAATACTTGTCGAGCTAATTTTTGAATTACATAATTATCTTCATTTGTAATTTTAGAGGAAGAAATAAATCCGATAGAACCTTTACCGTACTCTTCTTTAATAGTACCTAATTTATTTGCAACTACATTCAGTGCTTCTTCCCATGTAGATTCAACAAACGTTCCATTTTTACGAATTAAAGGTTTTGTAATTCGTTCTTTAGAATTTACGAAATCCCAACCAAATTTCCCTTTTACACAAGTGGAAATTGCGTTAACTGGTGCATCTGAAGATGGCTGTACTTTAAGGATTTTACGCCCCTTCGTCCACACTTCAAACGAACAACCTACACCACAAAATGTACATACTGTTTTCGTTTTCTTCGTACGAGTATCACGCATGGCCGCTTCCACTTCTGATACCGCAAAAATACCGCTATATCCAGGCTCAACTTCTTTAATTAAATCTACCATCGGTTCAAGAATATCTGGTTTTAATCCCGTCATAAATCCAGCTTCACCGAGCATCGTTTTCTCCATTAAAGCGTTACAAGGGCAAATCGTTACACATTGACCACAGCTAACGCATGAAGAATCATTAATATTTACTCCTTCATCCCAAATAACTCGTGGGCGTTCCGCTTCCCAGTCTATCGATAACGTTTCATTTACTTGTAAGTTTTGACACACCTCAACGCATTGACCGCATGCAATACATTGATTAGGGTCATAGCGATAAAACGGATGCGTCATATCAACTTCACTTACATCTACTTTCGGTTCATAAGGATATTTTTGATGTTCAATTTCCATTAATTCTGCTGTATTATGCAATTTACAGTTCCCATTGTTGTTGTCACATACTGTACAGTATAATAAATGATTTTCTAGTAACCGATCCATCGCCTCTGTTTGTGCTTCTTTTGCGCGAACAGAAGCACGTTCAATGTCCATACCTTCCGTTGCTATCGTCGAACAAGAACGCATTAACTTTCCGTCAACTTCTACAATACAAGTGTCACATGTTTGAATAGGATCTACTTCTGGCACGTAACAAATTTGCGGATGTTCAATCCCGTTCTCATTAATAACACCCAATATCGTTGAACCAGGCTCCGCTGTATACTTTTTTCCGTCAATTGTAATATGAACCATGTTGTCATTCATGGTCTCTCCCCCTTTTTGAGAATAAAAAAACTCCACCACGAAAATATACGCACCACATTTTGGGCACGCTATCATCATGGTGGAGTAGTTTATTAGCACATCTTGCTAAAATACCAATCCATTTATTCATAAATAAAACGATAGATTCATAACAGGTCATATCACGATTCCATCTTTAACACTATAATTATAGCGTTAAATGTACAAATATACAATATAAATTTTAAACTGCGCATATGTCTGTATGTAACTATCCATAATAACCCATATAAAGTTCAACGAGGAATAAGGTGAATATATGGGATCTTTTCGAAAATGGATAAGGGGCGAAAAATCTTTCTCTACTCATGAGCAATCTGAAACTGTATTAAATAAAGAAATTTCTTCCTCCATGCCGCTTAATCTTAAACACTTATCTAAATTATTTAGTGGTATTCCAGAATTAATTACACGCACTTTCCCGTTAAAAAACGGAAAAGAAGCTGCTCTTATATATATGGAAGGACTTGTAGATAAAACTGTTATTAATGTAGATATTCTTCGTCCTCTCTTATTTAAAGAATGGAATGAAGATGATTTTTGGGAATCTTCTGTTTCTATAGGGAATATTAAAAAAGTTCAGAAGTGGATAGACATTGAGCAATCTCTCTTACATGGCAAAAGTATTTTATTTATAAACGGGCAATTATCAGCTTTAGAACTAGATACGCAAGCGGCGCCAAAAAGGAGTATTGAAGAACCTACAACAGAGACTTCCATAAAAAGCTCACACGAAGGATTTAATGAAGTGGCAAGTGATAGTATCGCACTTATTCGTCGCTATATTCCAAATCGCGAATTAAAAGTGAAGGAATTCACTGTTGGCGAACGAGCAACCTCTAAAGTTTTTTTACTTTATCTTGCAGATGTTGCAAACGAAGATGTTGTACAAGATATGGCCTGCCGCATTGAATCAATCAAAGTAGATGCTATTCTTACTACCGGTGAATTAGAAGGATTTGTTGAAGATAATTCCTATACTCTCTTCCCACAATTGTCTATCACTGAACGTCCTGACACAACGGCACATCATATTTTGAATGGGCGAATTGCTGTTGTTGTAGATCGCTCACCAGGCGTATTAATAGGACCGATGACCTTTTCATCCTTTTTTCAGACGATAGATGATTACAGCTTCAGACCTATGATTCCATCTTTTATACGACTCCTTCGTTTCACTGGGTTATTTATTGCAATATTTGCTCCTGCTCTTTATATTGCTATGATTTCCTTCCATTATGAAGTGATTCCGCTTAAATTGTTGTTAACGATTGGAGAATCTCGAGCCAAAATTCCTTTTCCCCCCATATTAGAAGCTTTATTAATGGAATTAGTTCTCGAAATGCTCCGAGAAGCAGCGATTCGGCTTCCTGGGCCTGTTGGACAAACAATCGGCGTCGTAGGAGGAATTGTAATTGGACAAGCTGCGGTTCAAGCTGGGATTGTTAGTAACGTTATGGTTATCGTCGTATCAATTACTGCGGTTGCCTCTTTCATTATTCCTAACTTAGAAATGTCAGCAGGAATTCGGCTTCTTCGATTCCCAATGATGATAGCTGCCTCTTTATTTGGCGTCATTGGAATTATGGTTGGAATGGCAATCATTATCATCCATATTCTTTCTATGGAATCACTTGGTGTGCCATATGGTAGTCCTTTTTCTCCGTCATATGCTTCGGATTTAAAAGATACCCTTGTACGTTTCCCCTGGAAGATTATGAAGAAACGGCCACTATCTCTACAATTAAAACAAGATAACCGGCAAAGAGATGTTGAGGAAAAGGAGGAGAATAAGTGACAAAACGTGCAAAGAGGGAAATCACTTTATTTCAATACATTTTAACTATTAGTGGTGTTCAAGTCGGATTCGGCGTACTTACACTCCCGCGTGAAGTTGCACAAGGAGCGAATACAGATGGCTGGATGTCTATTATTATCGGATGTGTCATTACTACTTTAGTCAGTCTATGTATTGTAAAAATCATGGAAAAACATCCAGGATATACTTTACTTGATGTGCTGATACGCTATCTTGGAAAATGGCTAGGAAGAGTAGTAATGATTTTTTGGATTTTATATGCTGTACTCGCAGCTGTTTCCTTAATTTTTTCCCTCTTATACGTTATTCATATTTGGATTTTACCTAGATCTCCTATGTCTTTAATTATGATTTTGCTATCTATTCCAATGCTTATGCTTGCATGTAAAGGAGCACTTATTATTAGTCGTTTTGCTGTTTTCACTGTCATCTTTACACTTTGGATGCCATTATTATTATTTATTCCTCTTAAAGATGGGCATTTTATATATCTTCTTCCTCTTATCAAGGAAGGATGGCTACCAATTATAAACACCGTAAAATCAACTATCATTGCGTTTCTCGGATTCGAGTTTGCGTTTGTCCTTTATCCTTATTTAACTAACAAAGCATCTGCAAAAAAAGGAATTGTTATTGCAAATTTGATTACGTTATTTATTTATCTTCAAATCACGTTCGTTTCTTTTATTTATTTTAGTCCAGATGGTATAACAAAGTTTTTATGGCCAACTCTTTCTCTTGTTACACCGTTTCATTTCTCATTTCTTGAGCGGTTTGAAATTATCTTTTTGTCATTTTATCTCTTTATTATTTTTGATTCCTGTATTCCTTATATTTTTACTGCTTCAGATGGTATTAATCAATTACTTAACAAAAAAGGCAGTTCATTACCTATTTATTTTTTATTATTCGGGTGTATTTTCATCTTATTCTTTTATATCCCTTCTTCTTATCAGATAAGTTCGTTGCGGGAATTTTGGGGAACTGCTAGTTATTTTATCGTTTTTCTATTCCCAGTTGTATTTCTCTTATACATGACACTTTATCAGCATTGGAAAAGGAGAAAAGTTTAAATGAGACGCTTTATTCATTTTATTATATTTTGTTTTCTCATAATTTTTTTAGCAGGTTGTGAAGATCGGCTTGATTTAGAAAAACAATCCATCTCATTAATTTACGGTTTTGACGCAAAAGCAAAAGGAAAATTAATTGTGTATCACGTAAACCCTATTTTCAATGAAGATGTAGAGAAAAAGTACGAAATTCATAAAGCGAAAGTACATACACCCCGAGAAGCAAAAGATACGTTTAACAGTTCAAGCAGCGGTTTAGTGTCCACAGAAAAGTTACAGCTTATATTGTTTAGCACGAATTTTTTAAAACAAGAAGGAGCTATGCCTTATCTGGATGTTTGGTATCGCGACCCTAAAAATACAGGGAATATGCGCATGGTTGCAGTAGATGGCTCCATTTCTTCTGTTATATATAATAATTTCAAAGATAAGCCTGCTCTTCCTGAATATTTAACAGATTTAATTAATACGAACAAACTATACAATCGGACCGTGTTTACGACATTCCATGAATTTCATAGACAAACTTTTAATAAAGGCGTAACTCCTGCTATTTCAGAAATAAAAAAAGGGAAGAAAGATGTTATTGTTACCGGTTCGGCACTATTAACCTCTCGTGGAACTTATAAGATGTCTTTAAATCGCTACGAAAGTGCCCTTCTTCTTATGGTGCAAAAGAAAGCTAATATACCCGTTTCACTTACAATGAAAATCCCCTCTAATTTAGTTGAAAGTAATAGCCATCTAAAAGATACAAAAGGCGACGATTTTATAACAATAAATATTCTTAGTATGAATCATGATATCGGTACAGACTATAGCGATAACCGCTTCAAATTTAATATTAAAATGGATTTAAAAATTGCCGTATCTGAACTTACATTCAACATGGATATAGAAAATGATAGAAAAAAATTAACTTCTCTTATTACAAAACAACTAAACAATGATTTA
This sequence comes from Bacillus sp. GC_Bacil_1, assembly GCF_026540675.1. Taxonomy (NCBI): domain Bacteria; kingdom Bacillati; phylum Bacillota; class Bacilli; order Caryophanales; family Bacillaceae; genus Bacillus; species Bacillus sp. GC_Bacil_1. Next base: position 63,715 of record NZ_JALNUG010000013.1, on the reverse strand, counting down.
AACGATTTAATCCACAAAATTCAAAAACAGCAGCTTGATCCATTCGGATTTGGTGATTATGCGAGAGCGTTTCAATATGAAGAATGGAAACAAGTTGAAGATGATTGGCCAAGTTCCTTTTCAAAAGCTAATGTGAAAGTGGCACCAACTATTAAAATTTTAGAAAATGGGATTATTAAATAGAAAAAACACGCTACTTGTTCTTATATGAATAAGTAGCGTGTTTTCATTTCCATTACAAGTATTATTTCAATGGACTATACTCTATTTCCATTTCTAACATTACTATGTTTTTTAGCATATACAAAATATATGAAAACGCCTATTATAATCCATGCCACAAAACTAATTAAAGTAAGCTTAGAAAGGTTCAAAGCCAAATATATACAACTTACTATTGAAACGATAGGTAAAAAAGGTACTAGAGGGGCACGGAATGGCCTCTTCATATCAGGATGCGTCTTTCTTAATACAATGACAGCTATAGATACAAACACAAATGCTGTTATCGTTCCCATATTCACTAAATTAGCTAATAAATTCAAATCCACTAATCCCGCTAATAAAGCTGCTAGTATACCTGTAACCCACGTATTAAAAAATGGAGTTTGTAAACGTTTATGGACACTTGAAAGTCTTTTTGGTAACAGTCCATCTCGACTCATCGAGTAAGATACACGAACAAATGCAAACATAGCTACTAACAGAACTGTTGTTAGCCCCGCTATCGCTCCCACCGATAACAACCCAGCAATTCTATCTTCTCCTACAGTGCGCAACGCATATGCAACCGGATCAGCAACATTTAATTCCGTAAACGGAACCATTCCAGTTAGCACGAATGAAACACCTACATATAGAACGGTACAAATGAACAAGGAAACAAGTAGCCCAATTGGCACGTTACGTTGTGGACGCTTCACTTCCTCTGCGGCTGTTGCAACTGCATCAAATCCTAAAAAAGCAAAAAATACAGTAGCAGCGCCCCCTACCACACCGTGAAAACCAAACGGTAGAAATGGTTGCCAATTCTCTGGTCTTACATATTGTGTCCCTACAACAATAAATCCTACAATAACAGCCAGTTTAATAATAACCATTATATTATTAATTCGTGCACTTTCTTTTGCACCACGGCTTAATAAAAATGTAACAACTAAAATAATAAGAACTGCTGGTAAATCAATGATTCCACCCTTCCCCATTCCTGGTGCCGAAGCAAAAACCGTAGGAATGTGAATATTAAAACCTAGTAGCAATGACTGAAAATATGCTGACCAGCCTGCTGCAACCGCAGAAGTCGCTAATAAATACTCCAGCATAACACACCAGCCAACTATAAATGCAAAAATCTCACCTAGTGTCATATATGTATATGAATATACACTTCCCGAAACTGGAACTGTAGATGCAAATTCAGCATAACAGAAAGCTACACATGCACATATAATTGCCGCTAATACAAAAGATAATACAATCGCCGGACCAGCATGTTTCGCTGCTACAATACCAGTTAATACGAAAATACCTGTACCAATAATTGCTCCAATACCTAAAAGAGTTAAATCAATCGCTCCTAAAGTTTGATTCAATACTTTTTTCTTTTCTTCATCCATTGCTTTCTTTATGAAAAGACTCATTCTTTGAAACCTCTTTTTCAAGTTTATCTCTTACTTGTTACATTCTTTATTACTGTTCTATTTTAAAAATAAAAATATACATAGTTCACTTCCCCTATAGACTTAGTAACCCACCTCATAAAAACAGAAAATTCAATCTCTTTATACCGTATTGAATTTTCAAAATAGTAATCATACCAAAAAACCATTAAGAATGCTGATTGAATTTATCATACAATTAATTATATTGTCAATAATAAATCACTCAAAAATAATCGGTTGATTATGTATCAAATGTTATTTTTATACATAATTATTTTCTTAAAAACATTGTTGTTTTCCACCTTAATATTCATATTCATTTTATTACATTGATTTTCATACAACCTTCATTACATACAATGTAATGAAAATCATAATAACCTCAAATTAATTACTATTCAAAAATAATAATTAATTTGAGGTTATTTCACCATTTTAATACTAACAAAAAAGTGCAGATTTTCATCTGCACTTTTTTTATTCTTCCACTTCAGCTTCTGCACTACTATTTTCAAGATGCTCCTTCTGAGCTTCCTCTTGCAACTCTGCTGAAATCATCCCATAATAAAGTTCCGGATATAACCCAAATATTTGATATACACTTCCTAAAAACGGCATCAGAATCCCTCTTTTCTAAAGTTGTATTGCCACTTTTAAGGATTCCCTTTTCATTCACTATACATTCGTTTTTGGCGTTTCTTCTTCATCTTGAATACTTAATAAATTTTGCCATTTTTTATACGGAGCGCTATTTGGATCTACATATCCTTTCGCATGCGAGCGATCCCACAATTGTTTAATAAACATTTCTTTCTCTTTCTTTGCAACCATATCAGCACCTGTACCGTAATAGTTCTGGAAATACAACTCGATTTCATCAAGGAATAGTCTTAATAATTCATCTGATGTTTCTTCTAACGTCGGATCATACTTCGCTTCACGGTCATACATTAAAATCATGTCTAAAAGATTGTGGACATGTTCTTTTCTAAGCCATCTTACATCTTGGGCTCCTAATACGAACGGATGTGTATATAAATGTCCACCTTGTATCATCGCCTTTTCTTGCTCTTCTTCAAATCGTGACAAGATGTTTTCATAAATAAACGGATTATGAAGCAATGCTCTGTGTAATTTATAACTTTCGCTTGAAATATTTTTCCCCATCGACTGAATTAAAAAGCTACGTCCCACACCGTTATATTGATACACAAACTGTCCATCAACAGCAACTAAACTAATCCAGCGATACATATATGCGTATAGTAATGCACGATTACATTTATCATAATCTAATTTTGTTTGAGTCGCATTCAAATCTGGCATAAAGGCTGGTAAGTGCCAATACTTATCTAAATGCGGCGTTAAACTAGATTTTTTACTATTTAATTTGTTTACACGGCGATAATACGATTGGAAATAGTCCCCTTTATCATTCATAAATCCGTTTGAAATATGTCCTGATGATAATTTAGGAAAATCTTGCAGCGATAAGCCATAATGTGCTCGATAACAGATCACTTCAAATGGCGAAAAGGCTTCGTGTACTGTATCTTTTTCTTTAAACATTTCTTGAATCAATTCCTCTTGTAGCTCTTTCTTTAAAGAAGGATGTATACCCCAATATTGTAATTCCCTATGATGAGCAACTTTCGGAATGAACGGACTTGCTAAATGGCACAGGTCTTCAATTTTTTCACGCACGTATTCATTGCGATCACGTTTCTTATAATCTGCTTCTTTTCGCAATGCTTCAATAATATTCAATTCTAATTTATCACGATAGCGTACTTGCAGTTCGTCATAACAATAGCTCAGTATATGTTCGCGATAGAAATCCTCTACCTTTTTCGACTGAATCTCTTCTGTTTTCGCATCACGACAATATTCCCCATACAAACTCATATAAATTTCCGCTGATATATCTTTCGGTAGTACACCTAAATTTAAATGTTGCTGCATATCTTGCCATATCTTTTCTTGCAGCTGTTCCTCTGCTAATACATATACATTCGTCGGGTTTGTTTTCCCTTCAAATTCCTTACTGCGCTTTTGGATTTCAAACAATAAATTTTCACGTGTTTCATGTAAATTATCAAAAAATCTTTCCCAATATTGAATCATTTTATTAACTGCCTGATATAGCGATTGATACACAAGTTCTAATAGCATTTCTTTTCGATATTCATTTAATTTGTGTACATATTGCGTTACGATGTCTTCAAATTCTCTTTTGAATAAACGTTGCTGATTATTAATCATTTTTCCGAACCAGCCTTGTTGTTGAGCAATTTCTACTCGGCGTACAGCCGTTACCGTGCCATCGATATTACCTACATTAAATTTTTTATCGTAGTTTTGAATTACATTACGCTTTTGTTCATTATTTTCATGTAATCGATTCATTTTTTCTACTAACTGTTTTCGAATTTCATATAACATAAAACGTGCTGCTACTGGGTGAACTGGATCTGTTTTCTTTAAAAACCATGTATTTAATTGATAGGACTGCCCTTCAGAACCACTTGGTGAAAAGCGGTCTGATTCAATCATGTCATATAAAAGTGTCGTTACATGTTCATGTACACGGCTCGGAATCGCATATGCATATAAGCGAACCGCATGATCCACTCTTGCCACTTCACCTTTCATTTGTTCCATCATTTTCAGTTTCGCAGCTGAAATTTTACACTCATGTTGCAGACGATTTAATTCCTCATCTTTTTGCACCGTTCGTTGTACATAACTTTCTACAGCTTCTAAAAACAGTTTTGATTTCGCAACTCCGAGCTTACCACCTTCTGCTCCTTCACGTGTTTCATTGTACATTTGTCTATAGAAAATATGAGCTTGCTCTGGACGGGTAGCAAGATGCTCCAAGTCCTCTAAATAACTTTTACCTCTCTCCGGCTTTTCACGCTGCATCCCACGTTTTACATCTTGGTCGTATCTTTGCTTCTTCTCTTGAAACAGTTGATCTAAATGCAGCCACGATTCATCTAAACCTTGCACCGCCCATTTTAAAGCACAATATTTTAACACATGCTCATATGGATAAATGAGTTTTGCCGTTCCTGCCCCGCAATATCGTCCTTTTCCACTTGATTCTGCTAATTGCTGAATTTGATTGTCTTCCTGTGCAAAATGACTTGTAGACATCGGGCTAAATAACTGTAAATAAATTGTATTTGCCATCTGTTCCATATAGTCTGATAAATTGTGTAAATGGTGTCCATGTAGATTTTCGTAATCGTATAAGAAACAATAATTGTACGGTAAATGATGTTGTTTAATTGTATGATTCGTTCTTCCGTCTTCATCTACTTGATCAGGGCGATACTCTAATTCAATTGTTACGCCACCGCGTTTTGATAATTCTCCAGTAGAACCGAGCGTAATAGCATGTAATTCTTTTAACGATGCATAGCCATTTGCTTGCACCGTTTCAAACTCTTTCGCACTAACCGTTCTCGTCTTTACTAAAACATCCGGCATTAAAAACGCACCGCGTATTAAAATGTTATGATGCTGCAATTTCTTCCGAAGCATTTCACGTAAATATAATGCAATTTGCAGAAACATCCCTGAACCTGTTCCGCCTGCTAGTGATGTTACTATAATGACACGCACACCATATTCCGTTTGATCACTTGTAACCGGAAAAATTTTCTCGATTTCTTGCCAAAAAGACGTCAATTTATCTTCTTTCATCGCAGCACGTAATGCTAAACGTGAAATGACGCGTAACTGTCCTGCTCCTTCTGTTAATGGCTTATCAAGTATAGTCGGATCCATCGGAAACCACTCTGGGATCGTTGGATCTCCCGCAATATACTCCCTAGGCGTTTTACTAGAACTTGTTTGTGTCTTAAACTTTCGAATATGATCAAATTTACTTAATGTATTCACATCTGTATCAAATACGTGCATTGCTACCTTTTTCCGGCGCTCTTCAGGCAATTTTTCATATATTTGATGCGTCACAGTACTACCGATTCCACCTAAACCAATTAATATTGTTGGAACTTGTAATGTCATGTGAACCACCTTCCTATTCTTGCTTGTTTGAAAAAAGGGAAAGAGAATCAATACTCCATCCCCGTCTTATCCCTATCTACTATTCACATTCATACTTGTAAATCTCCTTACCATATCCTCTATCAATTAGTAAAAGTTCATTTGGATATAGTGTCTTATGTTCCATTCCTACTTCATCTTTTGTTATAAACATCCCATCAATAATCATTCCAACTACTTGTGATTCTTTCGCTACAAAGACAGATTTCGAACCTTTCTTCGCTATAAACGTAACGGATTGCACTGTTTTTCTTTCTGCTCTAAATGGGATACCAAAATAATGGTTCCACCATTTATTTCGAAGTAATTCTGGCTCAGATTGATATAGCCAATCTTTCGCTACCTCTTGATCCCATTCATAATACAGTAGTGCCTTCCGGTGAAATCTCGGCCGAACAATCCATCCTAAAACAATGATTCCTACTACTAGCAGTAATAAAGTGATAGGAATGACAAACTTAAAAATAAGCGCATATTTTTCATAAAACGGAGCATCTTGAATATGGAATGTTATGTTTTTCTTTACTTCTTGTAATTTTGAATCCTGCATTACGATGGTAGCTTCTACGGTGCCGGTATCTGTAAAATTAAATGTGTCGGAGTAATAGGGACGAGGATAAACATAGATCTGATTTCCATGTTGCTTTATTTCATAATTGATTGATTGTTTAGATGTGACACCAGTAGATTTTAATAGTTTTTTTACAGCTTCTTCTGTCATCGGCTTACCATCTAACTGTGGCTGCAAAACAAATGGTTTACTATTCTCTAAATTTGTCACTTTTTCTTCATAATCTTTTGTAACAGTTTGAAGTGATAATTTTGGTTTCTCAGCTGTTTCAATTTTAAATTCTTTCGTCTGTCTATAAAACCCCTTTATATTCATATGAACTTTCCCGCGTACTAACCCTTTACCAAGCTTAGTTTCATAATAAAACACATGCCTTTTATCGTCCCACTTCATCGGATATTGTTTTCCGTCTATTTCTACTTCTGCCTGAAAGTAAGAAGACTGAACTGGCAACTCCGTAGGCTTCGCTTCAATAACAGCAGTAACCCCTTCGTGCATTTCCTCTACATTTTTTTGACTACTATCATCTTTGTCATAAGTAGAAACCGTATAATTAAGCGCTGGTTCAACTAGTACTTGTAGTCCTTCTTTCTCAATGTCCTGGTCTACTTCTATCGTATAAGTTCCTGGTTTAATAACTTCCTGATTTTCCGTACTTATATGAACTATATTTCCGAACAATTTTGCTTCTCCTGGTGCATGTATGGAAAAAGAAGATTGTAATTGTAACGGTTTAGAAATTTGTGTGACCTGATAATCGGGCAGAGAAGGCGATTGTCGTACAAGCGTCATACGCTTTAATGGAAACGGTGTTGTAATCTCTACTCTTTTCCCCACTACTTTCGTTTTTACAATCGATTCAACAGAGGAGAATGGATCACGATTTGCAACTAATGCTGCCACCTGATTTACACTTTTTACAATGCCATCTTCTCCGCTTGACGGCATCGTAACACCATTTATCTCTTTCTTCCATATTTCTTTAAACGTGTTTAATTGTTCTTTTTCTTGTTGTCCTAAATCTTCTTCCATCGTAATTAAGACTGGGTGTAACGATATCTTTTTTGCATCCATTTCTTTCTTAAACTGGGCTAATTTCTGCAAAATTTGTTCTTTTCCGCCAACCTTATCTTTCTCTAAATCATTAAATGCCCCGTCAGTTAATACAATAAGCCAAAATTCACGTTTTCCATCTATATCTGCTTCCTTTTTTATAGATTGCATCGCCGTTTCTACCGCGCTAAATGGAGTATTTAAATACGTTTTCCACGCTCCAATTCCCTCAATTTCTGTTTGCCTTTTATCCTTCGTTAACGAAATGTTTAATGGATCATTCGGCTTACTCATTTGAACGTAAGAAAATTTATCTTTTTCATCTAATAGCGCAACTAAACTTTGCAAAGCATAATTGGCATATTTCCAGCGATCGTTATTTCTCATGCTGCCCGAATCGTCATATACAAGTGAAACGACCCTTTCCTTTGCCTCCTCTCCTTTTGCAAAAGCTGATAAAGGTAAACATATAAATAGAAACAGCATGAACGTGGCACAAATTCGGATTTTCATGATGAGGCTTCGCCACCTTTGTAGACAAATTCCTATGTTTAAATTTATGAGAGGAAACAAGATATATGACTTGTATTTTAGGACAACTAACCCACCATAACTTTATTATGTAAACAGGTTATACACTTGGTAATATTCCTTCTAGCATTCTCTATCCAATTATATAAGTAAAAAAGCCTGTTTAAGCTCCACGCTTAAAACAGACTTTTCCTACTTTTTATTTTAAAAACACATAACAAAAAGTTTGATTTTTAACTTAACACATCACTTCTATTTTAAATCCACCGGGTGCTTCAACGTAAAACGTATACGCATGGGCTTGCTTAGGAGGCTCGACCAAAAATCCATCTTCCTTCAATCTTTGATTTATCTTATCTACTTGTTCTTCACTTTCTTGTGGAAATCCTACGTAAAATGTTTTTGGATACTGAACTTCTTTTCCTTTCATTAAAGTTAGTATAAATCCATCATTATCACGCATAACTGCAAAGGCATTCCCCCTTGTTCCACTACAAATTAAACCAAAATACCTCTCTAAAAACTCTCTAGATGCTGTTACATCTGTAACTGTTAAATTAAGATGTTTAATTCCCAATCCCCCACCTCATTTCTCAATTTTCTAACATTTTATCATACAAATAAAAAACACGCTTTTCACAGCGTGTTTCATTGCTTTACATACACTTCAACAATCGGATTCTCTTTATTATCCGCATGCAAGCGTATATTCGCTTCACTTGTATTATAAATACTAGCTAATAACATTATCGTTAACACATTAGGTATCTTCGCATCACTTCCATATTTTCTCTCAAGCCCTTCCTTATATTCAAAATCTAAATCCCCCTGCACATATGTATACACTTCAAAACCATCTTCTAAATTGCAAACTACTGTATCAATAATATCTGCTCCTACTTGCTTCTTCATTTCCTCTCGCAACGCTTCAATAAATTCTTCCCACGGTACTTCGTATGTCTGAAACTGATCTGTAGATTTCATGCCTTTTCCTCCTTATATATCCTCTTCTTATATTTCCCCTTTCCTATAACAATTATGATAGATAGGACATTCGTACAAGCCGCACTTGTCCCCCTTACATATCGTATTACTGTAATGCGGAAGGAGGAAAGAACATGCATAGACAAAAATGTTATGATACATGCCGACGTTATTTCGGAAAAGTTGTTCGGATTGAAGACCGTGATGGCCGTATACATTTAGGTAAAATAATTGATTTGACACAAAACTCTGTATGGATCGAACCGGTGCAACAGCGCTCATCTTTTGATTCAGGATTCGGATACTATGATGCTTATGCAAACGGTGGTTGTGACCTTTGCGGCGGCCTTAGCAGATGTGATAGTTGCGGATTTGGATGCGGTGGTGGATTTAGCAGCTGCGGATGTGGTGGCCGTGGTTGCGGTAGTTGTGGTGGCGGCGGCTGGGGTGGCGGCGGTTGTGGCTGGGGTGTTGAACTCGGATTTGGTTTCATCTTCGGAATCACATTAGCTGCATTATTTTTCATTTAACATAGTAAAGAGTTGGCTACCTTTAGCCAACTCTTTCTCTTTATTTTTCACATATAAAAATACGATGCCCTAAAATGTGTTGGTACATAAGCCGTACATTTTCATGCTGTACCCACGCCTCATATAACTCATTCGGAATATGTGAGGATACATTCCATTCTGGCTCTTCTACATAGCCAGAGATTGTTTCTGCAATCGTGCCACCGCCAGCAATTGTGATTCTTTTAAAATTTGCTTTCTGAAATAATTGTACCCACTCATTCTCAGTTAATAGTTCTTTCATGCCATATAATTGGGCGATTTTTTCTTCCTCACCCTTATCAATGTGCCTATCAATAATCATTTCAATGACAACAAGCTTACCATCCTGCTGTAATACACGATAACACTCCGAGATAACCCTTTCTTTCTCTGTAAAAGCGATGATTGATTCTCCAAGTACGAACTCAAATGAGTTATTCAAACAAGGTAATTGCTCTACACTTCCTTCAATTAATTGTATAGCTAACCCTTCAAACAACCATCTATCTTTTGCCTTTTGAATCATAATTTCATTCTTTTCAACAGTTGTTACTTTATAACCAAATTCCCTTGTCATATATGCCGCTGTTTTTCCCGTACCGCAACCTATTTCAAGGACATTCGCTCCATATTTAAAAGGCAGTTGTGCTAACAATTGTTTTGTTAACGTAAAACCACCAGGATGAGCACTTCCTATTCCGTAATAAGCTAGGAAATCGATGTATGTGTTTCGCTTCATAGGACTCTCCTTCAAGTTTTCTATAATACATATATTCATCCTCAAAAAAATAGTGCACAGAAAAAAAAGCATTTTCAAGTGCAATGTTGCAACTTGAGAACGCTTTTTTCTTTTACTATTTCTCTTCTACATACGCCCATTTGAAACTATATTCCGGACTAATATTATGTTTTACAATTCCCTTTACATTTGGTTTCATAACATACGATCTACCACTTTGATATAAAGGTACGAGCGCTACATCTTCTTCAAGTAACAATTTTTCTGCTTTCCCTAGCTCTGTCCAACGTTTTTTTGCATCAGCCATCCATTCCGTCTTACTTTTATTAATAATGTCATCATATTTTGAATTTGAATAGCTCATCTGATTCTGTGAATTTTTCGTTTCAAACATATCAAGATATGTCATTGGATCCGCATAATCTGGATTCCAGCCACCATATGAGAAATCATAATCTTGGTCTGATTCTAATTTTAGTTTTTGCTTAAATGGCTGAAGTTTAATATTTACTGTTACACCCTTTAAATTCTTTTCAATTTGATCTTTTACATACTCCCCAACCTTTTTCGCATTACCAGTATCATAATTTAATAGCTCTATTGTCACTTGATCTTTTCCAAGTTCTTTTTTCGCAGCTTCCCAGGCTGCTGCTGCCTTTTTAGAGTCTTGTTTAAAACCATTTTTAAACGTTTCTGCGAAATCTTTACCGTCTGGTCCAGCTGCTAAACCTTTTGGTACTAAATAATCCACTGGTTTTGAACCATCATTTAAAATGACATTCGTTAAAGCTTTCTTATCGATTGATAATGCAATTGCTTCACGTAATTTTTTACTCTTTAACGGTGTATCTTGCCCACCACGTTTTTGATTTAGACGCAAGTAAAACGTACTTGTTTCTGAATATGCACCAAACTCTTCTTTATTATTTCTATACTTATCAACAAATTCACCTGATAAAAGTGTAAAATCAATCGCACCTGTATCATATAAATTTACTCTTGTAGCTGGTTCTTTTACTACACTATAGTTGATTTCTTCTAGTTTTACAGTCTTTTTATCCCAATACTGATCATTTTTCTTTAATTTCCAACCTTGTTCATGCTTCCAATCAGTAAGTACAAACGGTCCATTATAAACTGTCGTATCAGACTCTAAACCGTATTTATCTCCTTTTTCTTTTACGAACTTTTCATTTAATGGATAGTATGACGCGAATGCCATTAAATTTAAGAAATATGGTACTGGTCTCTCTAGTTCAACTTCCAGCGTATAATCATCTACCGCTTTTACACCTAATGTAGAAACTTCTGCTTTCCCTTGATTTATTGCCTCTGCATTTTTAAGATAGTAAGCAATAAACGCATACTCAGCAGCTGTTTTTGGATCTACTAGACGTTGCCATGCAAATACGAAATCTTTCGCTGTTACAGGATCACCGTTTGACCATTTTGCATCTTTTCGTAATTTGAATGTATATTTTTTGCCATCCTCGCTTTTCGTACTAGATTCTGCCGCCGCTGGAATTGGCTTGTTATCTTTATCTAGACGATATAACCCTTCCATCGTGTTTCCTAAAATTTGAGAACCTAACGTATCTGTATTTTTAGAAGTATCCATCGTCGGAATTTCATTCGTTTCTGTACGATTCATTACTTGCTGTGCCGCATATTTAATATCGGATTTTTTCTCTTCCCCGCCACTATTAGACGTCGTAGTCGTTTTCTTCTCCCCACCAGAAGATCCAGAACATGCTGTTAACGCCACACTCATTGCTAATACTGGCGCTACAACCGCCGTAAACTTTTTCATCTTTTTCTTCATTCTTGTACCCTCCCCAATTATATGTACGAAACTAACTTTGAGAGATTTCTAATTTAAATTATCAGAAAATTATCACTAATTATCATTCTACTATTTTTTCTCGAATTGTAAAGTATTTTTAAAAACATTCATAATAATTAATTTATTTACTTCAATAACAATCTATTACTACTATACGAATTCTCCCACATCTACTATATGTAAGTACCACTTTTCTTATTCTTCTCTATTTAATTTAATAGTAAAAGAGCGTTCTAAAAGTCATTTATCTACCTTTAAAACGCTCTTATTTATTATTTCCCTTCCGTTACATAAGCCCACTTAAAGCTATATTCTGGACTGATGTTATGTTTCACAATTCCTTTAACATTCGGTTTCATTACATACGCTCTACCTGTTTGATATAAAGGAATTAATCCCGCATCTTCTTCAAGGAACAATTTCTCTGCTTTTCCTAACGTTTCCCAACGCTTCTTCGGATCAGACAATAATTCATTACCTGCTTTCGCTACCATTTCATCATATTTTGGATTCGAATAACTCATTTGGTTATATGGGCTCTTCGATTCAAACATATCAATAAACGTCATTGGATCCGAATAATCTGGGCTCCAACCTGCAAATGAAACTTCATAATCTTGCGCTGACTCTAATTTCAGTTTTTGTTTGAACGGCTGAATTTTCGTGTTAACCGTTACACCTTTTAAGTTTTTCTCAATTTGATCTTTAAAATAGTCAGCAATTTTTTTCGCAGTTCCATCATCATAGCTTAGTAGTTCAATTGTCACTTGATCTTTTCCAAGTTCTTTTTTCGCTGCTTCCCAAGCTGCTGCACCTTTTTTCGGATCATATTTTAGACCATTTTTAAATGTATCTTGGTAATCTTTACCGTCAGGCCCTGTCGCAAGCCCTTTTGGTACTAATTGATCTGTTGCTTTTGAACCGTTATTTAAAATAACGTTCGCTAAACCTTTTTTATCAATTGATAATGCGATTGCTTCACGTAGTTTTTTGCTCTTTAACGGTGTATCTTGTCCGTTACGCTTTTGATTTAAACGTAAGAAGAATGTACTTGCTTCTGAATACTCACCGTACTCCTCTTTGTTCGATTTATATTTATCAACAAATTCTCCTGATAATAGTGTAAAATCAATTGATCCTGTATCATATAAGTTTACTTTCGTCGCAACTTCTTTTACTACACTATAGTTAATTTCTTCTAATTTCACAGTCTTTTTATCCCAATACTGATCATTTTTCTTTAATTGCCATCCTTGTTCATGTTTCCATGACGCCATAACGAACGGTCCGTTATACAACGTTGTATCTGCTTCTAAACCGAACTTATCTCCTTTTTCTTTTACGAACTTTTCATTTAAAGGATAGTACGATGGGAATGCCATTAAATTCAAGAAATACGGTACTGGCTTTTCTAATTCTACTTCTAGTGTATAATCATCTACCGCTTTTGCTCCTAAATCTGTTAGAGGTTTTTCACCTTTATTAATTGCTTCTGCATTTTTAATATAGAAAGCGATAAACGCATATTCTGCAGCTGTATTTTTATCGAGTAAGCGCTGCCATCCGTATACGAAATCTTTCGCTGTTACAGGATCACCGTTTGACCATTTTGCATCTTTACGTAGTTTAAATGTATATTTTTTGCCATCCTCGCTTTTCGTACTAGATTCTGCCACAGCTGGGATTGGCTTATTATCTTTATCTAATCGATATAAACCTTCCATTGTGTTCCCTAAAATTTGAGAACCTAATGTATCAGTAGATTTTGAAACATCCATCGTCGGAATTTCTTGATTTTCTGTACGATTTAATACTTGTTTCGCTGCATATTTAATTTCAGCTTTTTTCTCTTCCCCACCACCACTAGACGTCGTAGTTGATTTCTTCTCCCCACCAGATCCAGAACACGCTGTCAACGCCATACTCATTGCTAAAACTGGCGCTACAACCGCCGTGAACTTTTTCATCTTTTTCTTCATTTTTGTACCCTCCCCAATTATATGTACGAAACCATTTTTGATAGACTTTCTAATAACTAGTTATCAGAAAATTCTTATTAATTAATATTCTACTATTTTTTCCGCTTTTGTAAAGTTATTTTTAAAATATTCTAAAAATTATTTTTTCATTATAGTAAAACGTATTTTTTACAATTGTCATGATACAAATTCTTCCTTACATCTATCGATTTATTTACATGTAATCTCATAATAAAAAGAGCATTCCAAAAGTAAATAATCTACTTTTGGAATGCTCTATCATTTTATCTTTCTATTGTGGCTAACGAGATTCTCACTACAAAATAAGCTAAGAAACTTGTATACATCCACTTAAATATAGCATCACTGTTTAAAAATTATTTTCCATCTTTTTCAGTCATATATGTCCACTTGAAGCTATACTCTGGGCTAATGTTATGGTGAACGATGCCTTTTGCATTTGGTTTTTGAACATATGCATCACCACGTTGGTATAAAGGCACAATTGCTACATCTTTCTCAAGAAGTAATTTCTCAGCTTGTCCTAGCTCTTCCCAACGTTTCTTCGCATCGCCCATTAATTCTCCACCAGCTTTTTTAATCATATCATCATACTTAGAATCAGCGAAGCTCATTTGGTTATGAGAATGATTAGACTGGAACATATCTAAGAATGTCATTGGATCCGCATAATCTGGATTCCAACCGCCATATGAAATATCATAATCTTGCTCTGTTTCTAATTTTAGTTTTTGCTTGAACGGCTGAAGTTTAATATTAACTGTTACACCTTTTAAATTCTTCTCGATTTGATCTTTTACATATTCCCCAACTTTTTTCGCATTACCAGTATCATAGTTTAATAGCTCAATTGTAACTTGATCTTTTCCAAGTTCTTTTTTCGCTGCTTCCCATGCAGCAGCTGCTTTTTTCGCATCTGGTTTGATACCGTTTTTAAATGTTTCTTGGAAGTCTTTACCGTCTGGTCCAGTTGCTAATCCTTTCGGTACTAAGAAGTCTGCTGGTTTAGATCCATCATTTAAAATAACATTTGCTAAATTTTTCTTATCAATAGAGTAGGCAATTGCTTCACGTAATTTTTGACTCTTTAATGGTGTATCTTGTCCACCACGTTTTTGGTTCATACGAATAAAGTAAGTACTTACTTGTGAATAAGTCCCAAACTCTTCCTTATTATTTCTATACTTATCAACAAACTCTCCCGTTAATAAAGCAACATCAATTTGACCACTATCATATAAATTCACACGTGTTGCTGGTTCTTTTACAACACTATAATTAATCTCATCTAGTTTTACAGTCTTTTTATCCCAATATTGATCATTTTTCTTTAATTTCCAGCCTTGCTCATGCTTCCAATCAGTTAGAACAAACGGTCCATTATATACTGTTGTATCAGACTCTAAACCGTATTTATCCCCTTTTTCTTTTACAAACTTCTCATTTAACGGATAGTACGATGGGAATGCTACTAAGTTTAAGAAGTATGGTACTGCTTGTTCTAATTCAACTTCTAAAGTAGTATCATCTACTGCCTTTACTCCTAGTTCTGTTACAGGTTTTTCACCTTTATTCACCGCTTCTGCATTTTTAATTGGGAATGCGATAAATGCATACTCAGCAGCTGTTTTTGGATCTAATAGGCGTTGCCATGCATATACGAAATCTTTCGCTGTTACAGGATCACCATTTGACCATTTTGCATCTTTACGTAATTTAAATGTATATTTTTTACCATCCTCACTCTTCGTGCTTGATTCTGCAGCAGCTGGGATTGGTTTGTTATCTTTATCTAATCGATATAAACCTTCCATTGTGTTCCCTAAAATTTGAGAACCTAATGTATCTGTATTTTTAGAAGTATCCATTGTTGGAATCTCATTTGTTTCAGTACGATTTAGTACTTGTTTTGCTGCTAATTTTCCTTCTGATTTACTATCTCCACCAGAGCTAGAATTTGTGCTTGTCTTCTTATCTCCACCTGATGTAGAACATGCTGTTAATGCCATACTCATTGCTAAAACTGGTACTACAACCGCTGTTAGTTTTTTCATTTTTTTCTTTTTCACTTTCTGTACCCTCCCTAATTCTTAACGCTCTCACTTAAGAATTTTCTGATAATTCTGTTTTTCTTTATATATTTATCAGAAGATTCTTATTAACTATTATTCTACTAATTTTTTGAGTTTTGTAAAGTGTTATTATTGAAAATTTTTAAAAAATTATTTTTTTACAGTAATATTCATAAAAATTCCTTAACCTTTCGAAACACTATACCTCATGGAATTCTATGTATTGATTTAATAGTCTTTATATCCCTTCACTATAAACAAACTTGTAAATTATTGTTAATAAATAATGTATATCGTAACAAACCTCTTTTCTACAAAAATAAAAAAGCAGACATTTCGTCTGCTTTAATTCTCCTCAATTTGCTTTTCACTTAACCCTAGATGTGTTCTAAGAGTATTACTCAAACTCTGTAGATCTTTTTTATTAGGGTTATAATAATATACACGTTGCCCGTTTGGGCCATTAGGTAAGTATAAATCATCACCAGCTAATTGTATTTTTTCAACTGAACCGTTTAAACCGTATTTATAAAAAGATAAAATATCATCCATTACTAAATTTGTTTTAAAATCACTATCAACCGCCTCAACTATTTTTTCTAGCTTCGTAATCGATCCTACACTTTTTAATTTACTTAAAATCGCTTCAATAACAAGTTGTTGGCGCTGTCCTCTCATTGCATCACTATCAATATGGCGCGTTCTTGCTAGTGCAAGTGCTTCTTCCCCATTTAATTTTTGTAATCCTTTTTTCAAATGAATCGCATCAGGTTCATCTTTACTATTTTGCTCCGTAAATTCAACCGGGACATCCACTTCAATACCATCTAACCCATCAACAATTTTAGTAAAGGAACCAAAATTAAATTTCACAAAATAATCAACGGGCACCTGTAACAATTTTTCTACCGCTTCCACAGAAGCTTGCGGTCCTCCATCTCTACCATTTTTAACGAAACCACTTCCATATGCATGGGTTATTTTATCTTTTTTCTTTTCAACTGGAACATATGTATATGTATCACGCGGTATGCTCGTTAATTTCACTGATTTATCGTCTTTATTAAAAGTCGCTAACAATAATGCATCTGTATGAAATGCACCATTATATTCCTTTTGTCGTTCTTGATTTTCATCAATTCCCATAATTAAAAGTGAAACATGATTTGCAATTGGCTTTACAGATTTCTCACGTAAATTGGATTTTTCACCTCGTGCTAAATTCAAATTAGATTTTTGTACGAGACTAGAAGTTTTCATATATACATAGGCTCCATAGCCAATTCCACCAAATAGTAATACCGCCAGTAGTAAACTTATTATCGTTTTCTTTTTATATTTTTGCTTATTTTTCTCTTCTCTTAAAGATGAATGATTCTCCATTTACTCTCCTCCTGTTTCTATTCATCCAATATGTTTTTCATTCTTTCATATTTAGCGCTATCCTTTTGAAACATACTTTCTTTCAATCCCTTATCTATTTGTATCCATTCAGTCGTAACTGAATATTGAATCAAGCCTTCTTGAAAACTAAGAAATTTCAACATAATCCCTGTATTTTTCTCCACAACCATTTCGAATTTCCCTCTTAAATCTTCAGAGGTGCTAACAGGCATCTCTATGTTGATGACTCCTTCAATTTTGTAACAATCTAATCCAAGATATTTCGTTTCTTTATAATTCCAATCTTTATATCGAATTAACAAATCTGCGAATTCTGATTGAATACTATATTTAGCTAGCCCTATATATTCATCATCATATCGCTTTTTCTCATCTGATTTTCTCACTAACCTTTCCGTAGGATTTAATTTTAATAGTTCATTGTTTCTTTCTTTCGGGTTCCATTTTGTCTCTTTATAGGTATACTTCTCATCATCAAACTCTTTTTTCTTCCCCTCGTTATATATAATTGTTCGTTTTTTGGCTAGTTTATCTTCTTTCGAAGAGATACCTCTTTGTTTCTCCGTATCAATCGCATACTTATATGTTGTAGCAATTCTTGATGAGCTAGAATATTCCTCAAATTGTCCTGAAATATTTTTAAAATAATCAATAGAATCTAGCATTTTTTGATGAATCTTTTCTTTATCTGGATAATGTACATTCGATTTTATTTCTTCTTCATTTTCAAAATCAGAAAACGCTTTTTTCTTTACATATTCAAATACTCCACCATTTTGCGCAAAACTTTGTATAGAAAACTCAGACATAGATACCACTGAAAGTATACAAACCGCTGCACTAATTATCATCATATGAATTTTGTAACTCTTCTTTTTTACCTTAAGATTATGTAGCGTGCCATTAATTTTTTCATTTAACTCTGGAGGTACTATAACATTTTCATCTTTTATTCTCTTTTTTAATTTCTCATCAAATAATTTTTCATTATCCATCCTTTACACCCCCTATTCCATCTTTAATCGTTTTTGTAGTTGTTCCCTCGCGCGTGACAATCTTGATTTCACTGTTCCTTTCGGTATTTCTAACAGCTTTGCTATACTCTCTTGATTCATATCTTCATAATAATAAAGCACCGTAACAGCTCTTAATTCTTCATGTAACGATTGAATCGCATTACACAAATCTATATCTTCATACTGATCACACGCACTCATATTGTAATCATTCTCTTCTGTCACAATTACATTTTTATACGCTCTAATAATATTGTTACACTCATTTATTAGTATTCGAATTAACCAAGTTTGAAAAAATTCTTCTTTTTTTAATTTTTTTATATTTTCATAGGCCTTTAAAATTGTTGTCTGTATCGCATCCTCTATATTTGTCTCATCACGTAACATCGCCTTTGCTATTCGATACATCTTCACTTTTTCTGTATGTATAAGCGCTATAAAGGCTTCATGATCACCTTTTTTCGCTAAAGCAACATCCGTTTCTTCTTTTATAATTATTTTATATAAAGGGATTACTTTCACAATTGCTCCTCCTGTTTCATCCTCACTTCATCACTTCCAATTTAACTTTACATGTATTAGACGTATGAACCTAGAAAAAGGTTCAATTTTTTGAATATTTTTGTAATCCAAAAGATAAATACCCTTTATAAGTGTTATGCGATAAACAATACTAGTTTAAATTTACAAATAAAAAAAGCCCACTTTCTCAGTGGACTTTCTACTTTATAACGGTAAATCCCTCTTCTTAAACACTACAATTGCTACGATGAAAATACAAAGCGCTCCAGCAGTTAAACCTATACTTACCGGCCATATATTATATGATCCTTCAGCGATTTCTTTCGGACGAAACAGCGTGAATAATGATAGGTTTTTCATCCATTCTAACTTATCACTTAACTTCCCTACCATATCCAATACGAAAAATAGGATAGTTAAACTCGCTGAATAACTTAGTGCTTTTCTTTCGTCATTACATATGCAAGAAAAGAAAAATGAATACGCACTAACGACTAAAAATATGAGCCCTCCGACTATATTTATCTTCAAAAATAATTCTTTATTTAAGTTATTATCTTGTAAAAACCATTCTGCACCTACTAACCCAGCTACATACGTAACAGATACAATAATCAGAAGTTCCAATATGAGAACAGTAGCTTGTGTAATAGCAATTTGCACTCTAGATACAGGTGTTGCTAGCAAGTATGCCATTGCTCCTTTATCTACATGACGAGCAATTAAATGTGTCGCAACTGTTACGCAAAAAATTGTTAAAATTATAATAAACAATAGACTATAGTATTCGCCCGCTAGAAAATCCATTACGTTTTGAATCGGACTTTCCATACCAACGATTTTTTTCACACTATCAGGCATGGCAGCTATTAATTCATTTAGCCCTTTCGCTGATACCATTGACGGGAATATCCAAATTAATAACCACAAATATAAAGCCGCACCACACGCATAACTCAAAATACTTTTTTGTGTTTCTTTCAAACTAGCTAAAAACAATTGCTTATTCATGCGTTACCCCTTCTTTCTTATCGTAATAATGCATAAATAAATGTTCTAAATCCATCGCTCTCGTTTGAAGTGCCGTTACATTATAGTTTGAAAGTGTTTGTAAAACAGTTTGATAGTTTCCTTGTACAATGATAGATGCCTCTCTGCCTTTTACCGCTTCAAATTGCAAATTACACTTTGTAAGGGACTCAATCTCTTCTTGTGATGATACTGTTACATCTATCACCTGTCTTCTCATTCCTTGTAAATCGTGAATATTTTCAACCGTTACGAGTCGACCATCTTTAATAATAGCTACTCTGTCACAAGTTCTCTCAATTTCAGTAAAAATGTGTGATGACATTAGGATTGTTTTTCCTCTTTGCTTTTCCTCTAATATTAAATCTATAAACACTTGCTGCATAAGTGGATCAAGTCCAGATGTTGGTTCATCTAAAATTAACACCTCTGGATCGTGCATAAATGCAGCGACTATCCCTACTTTTTGCTTCATTCCTTTAGACATTTTGCGAATCGGTGTTTTCACATCAAATTGCAGACGCTCTATCAGTTCATCTCGTCTTTTCGTATCCTTTAATCCACGCATTCCCTGCATTAATTTTAAAAACTCTAATCCGTTCATTCCTTCAATAAAAGAAATTTCACCCGGTAGATAACCAACTTCCCTTTGAATTTTCGCTGCTTCATTCCAACAATCTAATCCAAAAATTGTCGCTTTACCAGCTGTCGGTTTTATAAATCCCATTAAATTACGAATCGTCGTTGATTTTCCGGCACCATTCGGTCCTAAATAACCAAATACTTCTCCCTCTTTTACATCAAATGTAATATGAAACAAACCTTTTCCATTCGAAAACTGTTTTGTGACATCTTGAACTGAAATCATAATTCCACCTCATTTTTTGAAATATTGAATATGTGATATTTCAAAATTATTGTACTCCTCACCTTCCATATTCGCAACAACTTTTTGAAATATTTATTAGTCCATATTTCAAAATTATTGTTTTCCATTATTTTTTCTTGTATATTTTAAGTGAGGTGATTGCATTGAACGGCTTTGAAAGAGTAAAAGAAAAGAAAAAGCGTGCCATTAAAGAAGCAGCATTCGTATTATTTTCAGAACGTGGATTTAATGAAGTGAAAATAGAACATATCGCAAAAGAAGCAAACGTTTCTCAAGTTACAATTTATAATCATTTCGGAAGTAAAGATGCGTTATTTAGGGAGCTTATACAAGAATTTATCATATCTGAATTTCAATATTATAAAGAGCTTGCAGAAGAAAAATTACCTTTTCATGATATGATGCAAAAAATGATTGTAAGAAAAATGAATACTGGCGGGTTATTTCAACCTGATATGTTACTGCAAATGATGCAAAGGGATGAAGAACTCCGTAAGTTTATTTATAGTTATCAAAATGAAAAAATCCTGCCCTGGTATTTAGAAATATTAGAACAAGCTCAGCGCAAAAACGAAATTAATCCACACCTTACTAAAGAAATGATGTTACTTTACATTCAAATGTTTACTAAATTAGGTGATGATTTTGGGGCACAACTTCTTGAAGGAAATCGCGAAAAACATATACAAGATATCGTCACGATGTTCTTTTATGGACTGTCCGTCCCAGAAAAATAATTGTTTCTAAAAAACAAATACAATCACCAAAAAGCCCTTTGGATATTTAAATCTCAAGGGCTTTCTCATATCAAATAAATAGCTAAAACTAACTTTATCTTAAAGAAGTTAAATGCTGCTTTATAGATAACACCTTATTATAGATTAACTCTTTTAGCATAACAGGCTGAATCGAAATAATCGTTTCACCGAAATTCAGAAAATAATTTGAAATAAAATCAGATTCTTGCTTGTTAAAATAGCCTGTTATAATGTAATTTTCATTTTCCTTTTGCAACCTCATGGAAGGGTAATTCTCTTTATCAAAAATGTCTTTTCCTTTTTGATTAACAATGACGCTAAAATCAATTGCATCAGGCTTCCTGTGAAAAGTAGTAAGATAACTTAATAATTCTTCAAGATTTTTTGGATGAACATTGCTTGTTTCCACAATAGAAAGAATTTTATCACATCTAATTATTTGAACATGATTTGTCTCAAAATTAAAGATTTTAGCATACCACTGGCCAAATTTAGATTCTATTCGAATAAATTGGGCAACCAATGCTTTCTCCTCACCTTTTTTTAAATATGTTAAATGATAAACTCGCTCAGCAAAAATCCCCTGTAAAATTTCTTTTAAGAACGGACTAAAATTACTATGATTTGTTACTTCAAAGGAAAGCGTTAGTTCCATGATTGAAATATTTTTACTCACATTATCAGGTAATACATGTTTAAATTTATTTTCAAGCGCAATACTTTCTACATTAAATGGTTTTGTCTTGTATCCATTTAGCGTAAGAATTGAAAAGTATAACGCATACATTTCATCCACACTAAAATAAATTGGTGATAACACATTATTTTCTATAATTTTATAACTTCCATTTCTACCCAGTTCTGAATATATGGGTACACCTATTTCTTCCAATGATTGAATATCTCGCAACGCGGTACTTTTAGAAATATCATATCTAGTCATTAAATCTTTTAAATTAAAATATCTTTTATTCTTTAAGAAAATAAGCATATCATTTATTCGTTCCGTTTTTTTCATATTTCCCTCCCAAAAAGGTGTCATGTATTGAAACCCTTTTAATCTATATTATAATTATCAACTAATAAAGGAGTTATATATTTATGACATTAGAAATAGCTATTTTTCTTTCAATGAATGGGCAAGCAAAGGAGGCGATTAATTTTTATATACGTAATTTAGAAGCCAAAAAGTTAATGATTGTTACGTATGAAGAACTGGCGAAAAGAGATAGTTCTTTTAAAATTACAAGTGAAAATAAAGATCATATTGCTCACTCTGTTTTACAAATTGGGAATACAAAGCTAATGATAGCAGAAGATACAATGAATACTAATGAACGTTATAACGTTGGAAATAACATGTCACTTTGCATTCAAAGCGCTAATTTAGAAGAAATACAAAGGTTTTATAATAATTTAATTTCCGATAAGCATGTGAAAATAATCTCTCAGCTAGAAAAAAATATATTTAGTGAAGCATATGGTATTATTGAAGATCCTTATGGCATACAAATCCAATTAATGTATGATAAACGACTAAACTAATTAATTAATCATATTCACATATTCCTAATAAAAAAGACACGAAATTCGTGTCTTTTTATTTTATAGAAATGACTCTACCCTTTTCACTGCTTTCAATCGCTAATTGAATCAGTTTAATAACATCTAAACCTTCTTTTGCTGTTACAGGTAGTTCCTCACCATTTAATATACTATCTCGTACACCTTTATAATAATTGTCATAACAACCGACTTCTGTTGGAATACGCTCTAAGCTTTCTTCTGTTTCTAAAGTAGCAAAATTCTCTTCATCGTCTACCCCATAACCGTTATTGCCTGGCTTCATTCCATTTTTTAATTGCTCTTCCTGCGAATCCATACCGTACTTCACGATAGAACCTTTCTCTCCATGCACTATAAAATGCGGTCCAGCTTTTTTCACATAACTGCTGCTACGTAAAATGACACGTTTAACTCCGTAATGCAGTACTATGTGGAAATAATCATCCACCTCTGCACCTGGTCGTTGTTTTATTACATCTGCACTTATCGCATCTGGTTTCCCGAATATTGATAACGCTTGGTCAATTAAATGCGATCCTAAATCGTATAATATACCGGAACCTGGTAGATTTTTTTCTCTCCATCGATCACGTACATGTGGACGGAAACGATCAAAATTTGATTCATATGCGTATACATTCCCTACTCTGTTTTCTCCTAACAATTTCTTAATTGTTAAGAAATCATTATCAAAACGACGATTATGATATACGCTTAACATTACATTATGCTGCTCTGCTAATGTAATAAGCTCTTCCCCTTCTTCAATTGAAACAACAAATGGTTTTTCTACAACAACATGCTTACCGTTTAAAATTGCTTCTTTTACATATGGAAAATGAGTTGTATTAGGTGATGTAATAACAACTAAGTCAACATCAGCTCGCTTCACCAATTCATCAATTGTACTAACAACATTAGCGTTTGGTAATGTTTCTTTTACTACCTCTTCTTTTGAGGATAATACAGCTCGAATATTATATTCTTCTATTGTTTGTAATAGTGGGATATGAAATGTCGTACTAGAAAAACCAAATCCTACAATCCCTACACCTATTTTTTTCATGTTGCCCCTCCATTTGTGCCGCTTTAACGGGCAGTAAGATTCCTAACCCAAAATTCAGTGAAAGCTAAGGAATTAGGTGAGGAATCAACTGCTTGTTAAAGCCCGATTAGTTCAACTAATAATCAGTGAGGATGAAGAAAATCCCCATTGATTAAAGTTTCACTTTATGAGAACGATTTCATTCAGTTATTATAACAAGATTATTATTATTTACATAATAAATTGCCTAGAAAAAAGCATCTTGCTACTATTCATAGCAAGATGCTTTTTTTACTCCGGTCGTTTTTTCGTCCACGTTTCTACTACTTCACCAGTATCATTTACATCTAGCACTAGGCTACCATTACTATACCGGTCTTTATTTCGATACGCTTTCGGATCAATCTCTTCTACAATGTTTTTCTCTGTCTTCATGTAAACTAATTCATCGTCCCGAACAATTTCAATACCGACAATGCGGTACGGATTACGTTTTAACTCTTTGAAAATAACAAGACCTCGCTTCGCCCTCGTTGATTTTTCAATTTCTGATGCTTTTAGACGTTTTACAGCACCACGCTGCGTTACGAGAATAAGTTGATCTTTATCACCATTTAACGGTTTACCAGAAGCGACATAGTCATCTTCTTTTAAATTAATTGCTTTCACACCAGCAGCTCTTACACCGACTGGACTTACTTCATCTTCATGGAAAATAAGTGCATATGCACCATGTGTAGCAAGAACGATATCACTCGTTCCATCTGTCGCAAATATATCGACAACTTCATCATCTTTTTTCAAGTTTACAGCAACGAATGCCCTTGAATAACGCTGAACTTTATATTGATTTAATTCTGTTTTCTTTATCATACCATTTCGTGTTACAAATACGATAAATCGTTTTTCTTCCTCAAAGTTCGGTACAACCGTTGCCCAAATGATCGTTTCATCTCGGTCGAGTGAAACGATATTTGCAACGTGCTGACCTAAATCTTTCCAACGAATATCTGGCATTTCGTATACTGGAAGATATATATAGTTCCCTTTACTTGTGAATAAAAGAACTGTTTCAGTCGTATTCGTATCGAATCGTTCAAGTAAGATGTCACCCTCTTTCATACCGAAGTCTTTGCCGTTTGATGCATTATGTGAGCGCCATCCAGTACGTTTCACATATCCTTCTTTCGTTACAGTAACGATGACATCTTCTTGTGGAATCATCACTTCTACGTCTATTTTAATTTCTTCAATTTGTTCTTCAATAATAGCACGGCGATCATCACTATATGTTTTCTTAACTCTCTTCAAATCAGTTTTAATGACTTGAAGTAATCTTTTTTCACTTTGTAAAATTGACTGTAGCTCTAGAATTTTCTTATTAAGCTCATCTGCTTCTTCTTGTAACGCCGTAATGTCTGTATTCGTTAAGCGATATAATTGCAAGGAAACAATTGCTTCCGCCTGTGCTTCTGTAAAGCCAAATTTTGCACTTAAATTATCTTTCGCATTACGTTTATCTTTTGAAGCTCGAATTGTCTCGATTACTTGATCTAAAATCGATAATGCTTTCTTTAAACCTTCTACAATATGTTGACGATTTTCTGCTTTTCTTAATTCATATTGCGAACGTCTCGTAATAACCTCTTTTTGATGTCCAATATAAGCATCCAAAATTTTTGGTAATGTCATAAGTGTTGGACGACGATTATTAATCGCTACCATATTAAAGTTATATGGAATTTGCAAATCTGTATTTTTATATAAATAATTTAAAATACCTTCGGCGTTTGCTTCTTTCTTTAATTCAACAACAATTCGTAAACCAGTACGATCTGTCTCATCACGCACTTCAGCAATACCATCTAACTTTTTATCTAGACGTAATTCATCCATTTTCTTTACAAGGTTTGCCTTATTCACTTCGTAAGGAATTTCAGTGATTACAATTTGTTGTTTCCCACCGCGCACTGTTTCAACTTCTGCTTTTCCGCGAATAATAATTTTACCTTTACCTGTTTCATACGCCTTTTTAATACCATCAATCCCTTGAATAATACCGCCTGTTGGGAAATCTGGTCCTTTCATAACTGTTAATAAATCATCAACAGTACTATTTGGCTTATCAATACGCATCATTGTAGCATCAATAACTTCTCCAAGATGATGCGGAGGAATTTCTGTTGCATAACCAGCGGAAATCCCTGTAGATCCGTTCACTAATAAATTCGGGAACGCTGCTGGTAATACAACTGGTTCTTCACTCGTATCATCAAAGTTTGACACGAATTCAACTGTTTCTTTATCAAGATCACGTAATAATTCAGATGCGATTGGTGATAAACGAGCTTCCGTATAACGCATTGCTGCCGCTGGATCCCCATCTACACTACCATTATTACCATGCATTTCAACTAAAACATTACGTACTTTCCAAGTTTGGCTTAAGCGTACCATTGCCTCATATACAGAGGAATCTCCATGTGGATGATAATTACCAATAACGTTACCTACTGTTTTAGCTGATTTACGAAACGCTTTATCATGTACATTACCTTCTACATACATAGAATATAAAATACGTCTTTGTACTGGCTTTAAGCCATCACGTGCATCTGGAAGTGCACGATCTTGAATAATATATTTACTATAACGTGCAAAGCGATCACCTAACACGTCTTCAAGCGGGAGGTCATGAAACTTCTCTGCTTGCATGTTATTCCACCTCCGTCTCCATAATCATTTCATTTTCTAAAATATTTCCTTCTTCTTGCATGCCAAACTGTACATTGCGTTCAATCCATTTACGGCGCGGTTCTACTTTATCGCCCATTAATGTTGTAACGCGACGCTCTGCTCTTGCTGCATCATCAATTTTCACGCGAATTAATGTACGCGTTTCAGGATTCATTGTTGTTTCCCATAATTGATCCGCATTCATTTCACCAAGCCCTTTATAACGTTGTAACATATAGCCTTTTCCAACTTTTTTCGTTACACCGTCTAATTCCTCATCTGACCAAGCGTATTCAATTACTTCACTCTTACCTTTTCCTTTACTTACTTTGTATAAAGGAGGGAGTGCGATAAACACTTTACCCGCTTCGATAAGTGGCTTCATATATCTGTAGAAGAACGTTAATAACAATACTTGAATATGAGCTCCATCCGTATCGGCATCGGTCATAATTACAACTTTATCGTAGTTAATATCTTCAACATCAAATTCATTTCCTACACCGCCGCCAATCGCATAAATGATTGTATTAATCTCTTCATTTTTAAAGATATCAGCAAGCTTTGCTTTCTCTGTATTAATTACTTTACCACGTAATGGTAATACGGCCTGGAAACGACGGTCTCGTCCTTGTTTCGCTGAACCACCAGCAGAGTCACCCTCTACTAAATACAATTCGTTTTTCTGAGGATTACGTGATTGTGCAGGTGTTAACTTCCCGCTTAACGTACCTTCTGATTTTTTCTTCTTCTTACCACTACGTGCTTCTTCTCTCGCTTTACGAGCAGCCTCACGTGCTTGCGCTGCTTTAACTGCCTTTCTCACAAGAAGTGTAGCTACATCCGGGTTTTCCTCTAAAAAGTAAGCTAAATGCTCTGAGACAATGGCATCAATAGAAGAACGAGCTTCACTTGTACCAAGTTTCCCTTTCGTTTGTCCTTCAAACTGAAGTACTTCTTCTGGTACACGTACAGAAACGATAGCCGCTACACCTTCACGAATATCTGTACCTTCTAAATTTTTATCTTTTTCTTTTAATAATGAAACTTTACGAGCATACTCATTGAACACACGCGTCATTGCTGTTTTAAATCCAGCTTCGTGTGTTCCACCATCTTTTGTACGTACGTTATTTACAAACGAAAGAATATTTTCTGAGTAACCATCATTAAACTGGAATGCTAGTTCTGCTTCAATCCCGTTTTGTTCACCAGTGAAATATACAACCGGGTGAATTGAATCTTTTTCTTCGTTTAAATATGAAACGAAAGCTTCGATTCCTGTTTCATAATGAAATATATCTTCTAAATCATTACGTTCGTCTTTTATCGAGATTTTCATTCCTTTTAATAAGAATGCAGATTCACGTAATCTCTCGCATAATGTTTCATAATTGTAATTTGTCGTGCTGAAAATCGTTGTATCTGGTTTGAAGTGCATTGTCGTACCAGACTCTTTTGTTTTCCCGATTTTCTCTAACGTCGTTGCAGGAACGCCACCATTTTCAAAGCGTTGTTCATAAATGTTACCATCACGTTTAATTGTTACTACTAACCATTCTGACAAAGCGTTTACAACTGATGCCCCAACACCGTGTAAACCACCACTCGTTTTATAGCCACCTTGACCAAACTTACCACCTGCATGAAGTACAGTTAAAATAACTTCAGGTGTAGGTTTCCCAAGTTTATGCATTCCCGTAGGCATTCCTCGCCCTTTATCTATAACGCTAATACTATTATCTTTATGTATTACGACTGAAATTTCGTCGCCAAATCCCGCTAACGCTTCGTCAACGGAGTTATCTACTATTTCATATACTAAATGATGCAATCCACGGCTATCCGTACTCCCGATATACATACCCGGGCGTTTTCGAACGGCTTCAAGTCCTTCTAACACTTGAATCGCATCTTCATTATATTGGAACTGATGCTTCGCCAAACTCCTTGCCCCTTTCCTAATCCAAAATCAGAACATATGTTTCTATTATAGAATAACGCCTCGACTATAGTTTTGGCAAGTTATCTTATCTCTTTTATATACCATCTTCAATAGAAAAATCCTTGTTTTCTCACAAGGATTCCTCTAGGCTACTATTTCAGAAAAATAATCGTTTGTCAACGAGAAATGGATATGTATTCCAAGATTACACATTCCAAACCTTTATTATGATCCAAATGATCAAGATCCAAAATGGGATTACAAATAACAATCCCCAAAAACAGCCTTTAAAAAATCTCATGATGAACACCTCGTTCATCGGCCCTACTTATCTATAATGAGGGCTGAATCAATCTTTCTACTTTTAAATCTATACTATTTTGTCATCGCATGTTCTACTTTAATACAACGATCCATTATTACAGTATAGTCTTTTTCTTTTAAAAGTTTATATGTATCTTCATCTTGTACTCCTAATTGTGCCCAAAAAACATCTGCATCAATCTCTACAAATTCTTTTGCAACACCCATTAAAAACTCTGAGCGACGAAATACATTTACTATGTCAACGTGTTCCTTAATATCCTTTAGTGAAGAAACTGCCTTTTCTCCAAGCACCTCATCTACTGTTGGATTAACTGGAATAATACGGTATCCAGCATCTTGCATTGCTTTTGAAACCATATACGATGTACGTTCTGGCTTATCTGATAATCCAACAACCGCAATTGTTTTGCTTTTCTTTAACACTTCACCAATTTCCGTACGAGTTGGGTTTTCAATTGTCATAATTAATCCCTCCTATTCCTTTAGTATAGCCGATAAAGAAAGTCTCTTTCAATATGAAAGAGACTTTCTTTTATTTCGATTATTGATTCTTTGTAGCTGAATTATCTGCTAAAGTAGCCGATTTCGTCATTTTTTGACCGTTACGGTAGAATGTAACTTCTACTTTCTCGCCTACTTTTTTCTTTTCATATAAATATTTACGGAATTGAAGTGAGTTTTCTACTTTTTGATCATCTAATGCTACTACAATATCATATTGCTCTAAACCAGCTTTTTCTGCCGGTGATATTGGGTAAATTTTACCTAATACAACACCATTCGTTACTTCTTTCGGTACTTTCAATTGATTGACTGCATAAGCTTGCACATCTTCTAACGAAACGACACCTACTCCAAGAGCTGGACGTTTTACCACTCCGTCTTTTTCAAGTGATTCAATAACTGGCTTTGCGATATTAATTGGAATAGCAAATCCAATTCCTTCAACTTCTTGCTGTGCAATTTTACTTGAATTAATCCCAATTATTTCACCATTTTGGTTAAATAATGCACCACCACTATTACCTGGGTTAATCGCTGCATCTGTTTGAATAACTTGTGCTTGCCAATCTGGTCGTTTATCGCCATCAATATCAACTGGAATTTCACGTTCTTTACTACTAATAATGCCTTCCGTTACACTTCCATCAAATCCTAGTGGGTTACCGATTGCAATTGCTTTTTCACCCGCACGGATTTTACTTGAGTCACCTAAAGTTGCAACTTTATTCACATTAGAGCCGTCAATTTCAACAACAGCTAAATCTAACCAAGGATCTTTCCCTACTAACTTTGCATCTACCTTTTTACCATCACTTAGTTTTACAGCAAGTTTATTTGCACCATCTACTACGTGGTTGTTTGTTACAATATATGCTTTATTTCCTGCTTTTTTATAAATAACACCTGATCCTGAACCAGCTTGTTGTTCTTGACCTGTCGGTTGCATTGCAAATGGATCAACACTTTGCTGCATATTAATAACACCTACAACAACGTCTTTCGCTCCTTCAATCATACCAGGTAAATCAGTTTCATTTTTCGCTTTATTTACAACAGGAACTACAGTACCTTCTACTTTTGAATCCGAACTAAATGATGATACTGGTGCTCCATTATTTTGAGCCCATGGCATATATGGTGCTGCAAAACTAATCGAAACCGCTCCGACTACAGCTCCCACTAAACCTGTGAAGAAATAGCCTTTTTTACTACCTGATTTTCTCACTTCTCTCGTTTCACTATGCTCTTCATTTAAATTTGGTCCGTCGTAATATCCCATGTTTTATTTCCCCTCTCTGGTGAATTCGTATTTTCAGTATAGTCACGTTTTGTGTCCTTCTTGTGAACTCATCGTGAAATCCAATTTAAAAAATACTCCTATCTAACATTGTAGACAAGAAAAGTATTTTTTGTACATTCTACCTTCAAAAGAGAGTATAAAATCGCCATTTTCCTAGGCTAAATTACACAAATCGTTCTAGATTATTCTTCAAATTTATAACCAACTCGAATAACAGTACCGATATGCTTCGCTTTATCTCCTAACTTATTTCGAAGTTTTTTAATATGGGTATCAACCGTTCGGTCATCACCGTAATAGTCATATCCCCATAACTGGTCTAATAAATGTTGACGTGATAACACAATTCCTTTGTTCTCCATTAAATACACAAGAAGTTCAAATTCTTTATGTGTCAATATAATTTCTTCTCCATCTACTAAAACAGTTCTAGATAGACGATTCACTTCTATTCCAGCTAAAGACATAGCATTTTCTTCCGCTACTCCTACCGCACCATCCGCACGTTTCAATAACGTCTTTGCACGAGCTACTAATACTTTCGGGCTAAATGGTTTCGTTACATACTCGTCTGCACCTAATTCGAAACCTAGCAATGTATCATCCTCATCCGAACGCGCTGTCAACATAATAATTGGTACTGCTGATTCTTTTCTAATTCGTCTACAAACAGACCATCCATCTATTTCCGGTAACATAATATCTAACATAATTAAATCAATTTCATGCTCTGCAAATAACTCTAACGCTTTTTTCCCATCTTCTGCTTCGATTACTTCAAAGCCTTCATTACGAAAATAATCACTAACAATTTCACGTAATCTTCTTTCATCTTCAACAAGCAATACTGTTTTATTCATATAATCTATCCCGCCTTTTTACTCTTTCAATCGAATAATACGTTGATTGGAGCTTCCGCGAAATGGAAGTGTTAAATCTTTTTTCTCAATTTCAAACCTTCCATCGACTAAAACATCCCCATAATGTAACAACTCTATCATATCATTATTTTGAGAACTCTGTATCTCTTCTAACGTATAACCTGTATACATCCATAGGTTTTTTTTCAAATCTTTCACGATTTTTGCTACCTTTTTCACTTCAGCAGCTTGAAAAAATGGATCTCCACCTGAAAATGTTACATCAGTTAATGGATTACTTGCAATCTCTTTCACAATTTCTTCTACTGTCATTTCCGTTCCGTTGCAAATATTCCACGATTTTGGATTATGGCAACCGACACAACGATGCGGACAGCCCGCAAAAAACACGACTGTCCGCAATCCTTCTCCATCTACTACACTATCATGAATAATATTCATCACTTTCATTTATGTTTCACCCGATCTATCTCTTCACTACGTTTCGCACTATTCCACTTCGACATATCTCCTACAAGATAGCCTGTTATGCGGCGAATTCTTTCTATATTAGCCTCATCTTCATTCCCGCAACTTGGACATTCATTTCCAATAACCCCGTGATAACTACAGCACTTACAACGGTCAACAGGATGATTAATTGAACCGTATCCAACGCCATGTTCTGCCATGGCTTGTACAATTTGTTTTAATGCCTTTTTGTTATGCATCGCTGCTCCGTCCAGTTCAATATACGTAATGTGTCCTCCATTACAGAGAGCATGGAACGGGCCTTCTAAACGGATTTTATTTATCGCTTGAATGTTATAATAAACTGGAATATGGAATGAATTCGTATAGTAATTATGGTTCGTTATACCGCTAATTACGCCAAATTCTTCTCTATCTTTTTTCACAAACTTTCCTGATAATCCTTCTGCTGGAGTTGCAATTATCGAGAAATTCAGTTGATGTTCTTCTGTCGCTTTATCCATTCTATCTCTCATAAAGGAAATAATTTCATACCCAAGTTTCCATGATTCTTCATCTTCCCCATGATGCTTTCCTGTTAAAGCTACTAAACATTCCGCAAGACCGATAAAACCAACACTTAACGTCCCTTGTTTTAAAATCGAAGCTACGGAGTCTTCAGGCTGCAATGCTTCTCCACCACGCCATACACCTTGTGAATATAAAAACTGAAAATCTCTTGCTCGCTTCGTACATTGATACGCAAATCTTTCTAATAACTGCTTAATTCCTAAATCTAAATAGTAGTTTAGCGCTTCAAAAAATGCTTCTTTTGAACCACTAATTAACGCTAATTTCACTAAATTGATAGACGTAAATGATAAATTCCCTCTACCAATCGCTGTTTCTTCTCCATGTATATTAGACATAACACGGGTACGACATCCCATGTAACATACTTCACTTTCTGGTCTTCCATCATAATGCACTGCATTAAACGGAGCATCTAAAAATGAAAAGTTAGGGAATAATCGCTCTGCAGTTGTCTCTAATGCTAATTCAAATAAATCGTAATTCGGATCACTTTCTTCAAAATTCACACCTTTTTTCATCTTGAAAATTTGAATCGGAAAAATTGGTGTCTCTCCTTTACCAAGTCCAGCTTGTGTTGCTTTTAATAGTTGTTTAATTAACATTCTTCCTTCTTTTGATGTATCTGTTCCGTAATTAATAGAAATAAACGGGACTTGTCCTCCGCCCCTACTATGCATACTATTCGAATTATGAACGAAAGCCTCACACGCTTGATACGTATCATTTTCCGTTTCTTTCCATGCAAATTCTTCTATTTGTTCTTTCGTAAGCGGATATGATTGTAATCGTTTTTTATGTCTCTCAATTGTTTTTCGTACATAAGGTGCTAAATCAATATCAAAGAGTGCAAACGATTGACCGCCATGCTGCATATTTTGATTCGCTTGAAAAATAATAGACGAAAGAGCCAATGCACTTTTAATGTCTTGTGGTTGTCTCATATGTCCATGTCCAGTATGAAAACCGTTAGCAAGCATTTGCGCTAACGGAATTTGCGAACAAGTCGTCGTTCCTGTCGCATAAAAATCTAAATCATGTGGATATAATATATTTTCATTTATCGCTTTTTTCACTTGATCTGACAATAAATTCTCAACAGCATAATATTTTGCACTCTCAGATGCGAACGTTCCCATTACACCCATTGGAGAGCGGCCGTCTACATTTGCATTTTCTTGCATTAAATCTTGTTCATTGCCGTGGACTATCGTCTCGAACACTTTCATTAATTCTTCTCCACGTGTATTATTTTGTAACATTTATAACCCTCCACCAATATGTTGTTGTCTTTTGATTAAAATGTTACTACATATAGTCTTGCTGTTTCTGTGAGAAATGTAACATTACTGTGAAATTTTTTTCACGAAATAATGAATTTTTCATTTACAAAAAAGAAATGTGCTCTTTACAAATGTATGGTACAATATACGGGAAAAACTCTTTTTACCCTTTATCAACACATTTGAATAAAGGAGACTGAACTTATGGTTACTACATATCTTTTATTTATCGTTGCCTACTTGCTTGGCTCGATTCCATTTGCACTAGTTGTTGGAAAAATTGGCTACGGAATCGATATTCGTGAGCACGGGAGCGGTAATCTAGGCGGAACAAACACATTCCGTACATTAGGGAAAAAAGCAGGTTTTACCGTTACAATTGCTGACATTTTAAAAGGGACATTAGCAACAAGTCTACCAATGATTTTCGGATTAGATATTCACCCACTATGGTTCGGGTTAGCGGCTGTTCTTGGACATGTCTACCCGATCTTCGCGAAATTCCGTGGTGGTAAAGCAGTTGCAACTTCTGCTGGGGTGCTATTATGCTATTCACCAGTTGTTTTTGCAATATTGGCTGTTGTATTTTTCACCCTTTTATTTACAACAAGATACGTATCACTTTCTTCTATGGTAACAGCAGTTGTTGCTGTTATTGCATCCATTGTTAGCGGGGATAAAATCTTCATTATTGCGATGTGTTTATTAGCAGGTATGGTTATTTATAAACACCGTGCAAATATCGGACGAATTATAAATAAAACTGAACCAAAAGCAAACTTTTCAAAAAAGCAAAAATAAGATCGTAACCCACATAACGCAAAAAGAAAACGTGAAGCATATTAATAGCGTCTTTTTGCGTTATTTTTTATACTAAAGAAAAAGCAACATAACTTGGAGGAACTATACATGAATCTTTCCGTAACAAAAGAAGCAGCACAATGGTATAAAACTGAATTAAACTTACAATCAAATGAAACACTACGCTTTTTCGTACAATACGGTGGTTGCAGTACTGTGCAAAAAGGACTTTCTTTAGGTATTCGTAAAGATGATCCTGCACACCCTGCTGTTCAAATTCAAGAAGAAGGTATTAACTTCTTTATTGAAGGCGATGATGAATGGTTCTTCGATGGACATAATTTATCTGTTACACTTAATGAAGGTGACGACTTCCCACAATTTAATTATGAAAAATAAAAAAGCGCGGCTTCTGCCACGCTTTTTTATTTTTTCTTAATTTCCTCATATTTCGCATACCACTCAGGATATAACTTTTTAAATGATACAGGGCGGAATCCTTCTTTTTTCGCACAAATATTCGTCGTACTTGCAGTAATACAAAGATCACCATCACCATTATATATTTCATATCCATATACAACGCGAAGCGGGCTCACAGTATCTACCCATGTTTTTACGATTGCCTTTTCTCCATAACGCATCGCTTTACGATATGAAATTTGTAAATCTAACACAGGAGAAATAATTCCTTCTTTCTCCATTTCAACATATGAAAAACCTAAATCTTGTATAAGTTTCGTGCGACCTAACTCAAGCCACACTAAGTAGTTTGAATGGTAAACAACACCCATTTGATCTGTTTCCGCATAACGGATTTCAACTTCATGTTCTGCTACAAACATATGTATTCGCCTTCTTTCACTTCTGCTACCTTGCATACATTTAATCATAATACAGTGACATCAAAAATAAAATAAAAACAGTGAATCTTTTACTGAAAGGAGCCAGCATATGATTCAAATTGTAACTGTTCGTAGTGGTGATAGCGTATATAGCTTGGCATCAAAATATGGATCAACACCTGACGAAATAGTAAAAGACAATGGACTAAATCCAGCTGAAACGCTCGTTGTTGGTCAGGCACTTATCGTTAATACGAAAGGAAATAATTATTATGTACAGCCTGGTGACAGCCTATATCGAATTTCTCAAACATATAATGTCCCCCTCGCTAGTTTAGCTAAAGTTAATAATTTATCTTTAAAATCTATTCTCCATGTCGGACAACAATTATATGTACCAAAAGGCACAAAACGAGCTGTAGAATCCATCGCTTATTTACAACCTTCAACTATACCGATTAAAGAGAGTTTAGTTAATGCGACACGCGCCATCAATCCATTTTTAACATACTTAGCCTATTTTAGTTTTGAGGCAAAAAGAGATGGCACATTAAAAGAACCTACTGAAACAGCTAAAATTGCTAATATTGCAACGCAAGGTAAAACAATCCCTATGCTCGTTATTACAAATATTGAAAATGGTAATTTCAGTGCCGATCTAACATCAGTTATTTTACGCGACGCAACGATTCAAAACAAATTCATTACTAACATTTTGCAAACAGCTCAAAAATATGGCATGCGAGACATTCATTTCGATTTCGAGAGTGTAGCACCTGAAGACCGCGAGGCGTATAATCGCTTTTTACGAAATGTAAAAACACGCTTACCTAGCGGGTACACATTGAGCACAACTCTCGTACCGAAAACAAGTTCAAATCAAAAGGGAAAATTTTTCGAAGCTCACGATTATAAAGCGCAAGGGCAAATTGTTGATTTCGTCGTCATTATGACATATGACTGGGGATGGCAAGGCGGTCCACCGATGGCGATTTCTCCTATCGGTCCAGTGAAAGAAGTACTTCAATATGCAAAATCTCAAATGCCTCCACAAAAAATTATGATGGGGCAAAATTTATACGGGTTTGATTGGAAGCTTCCATTTAAACAAGGAAATCCACCCGCAAAAGCAATTAGCTCTGTCGCAGCTGTTGCACTAGCTCGTAAATATAATGTTCCTATTCGTTATGATTTCACAGCCCAAGCTCCTCATTTTAATTACTTTGATGAAAACGGCGTGCAACACGAAGTTTGGTTTGAAGATTCACGGTCTGTTCAAAGTAAATTCAATTTAATGAAAGAACAAGGTATAGGCGGTATTAGTTACTGGAAAATCGGTTTACCATTCCCGCAAAATTGGCGTTTACTCGTTGAAAATTTTACGATTACGAAAAAAGGCTGACAAAAGTCAGCCCTTTTTTTCATATTACTGCTAAAAACTCATCTTTCATTTCCTCACAAAAAAGAAGAATGATAACATTCTCCTTTTTAACCGTTATCAACAATCGGTTGTTTACCTGTTTGATCTTGCATTTGCTTTCCTTTATTTCCACCAGCTTTTTTCGATTGTGTTCCAATATGATTTGGTGCAAAGTCTTTTGAATTTTTTTTCGGATTACCCATTACTATCGCCTCCTTAACACTAGTATCGTACTAGCGTTAAGAATTATTCAGCTTGCTTAAAAAGTTTCATTTCATAACGTTTTTCGATGCGCTCTTCAATGCGATCAATTGCATCACGATCGCTTAATAATTGTTGTTTATTTTCATTTACAAGTTCTTCAAACGATTTACGGCGACTTCTTCTCATGTTGTTCACCCTCTCTCCTTCACTTTCTTATTACATAGTATGAGCAAACGAAAAACTCTTTAATCAGATTTGTAAGAAAATTTTATGTTTTGGTACTCCTAAAAAAACTCCGTGTACAATATATTGCACACGGAGTTTTTCATACCATAATATTTAAATACTCTTTCAACTTTTCATCTGCATTCATTTCATTTTCTTTATAATCATGAAGCGCCTGTAATACAAAATCATACTGCTCTAAAATATAACTTTCTAATTTCATAACATCCTCTAAGCTATTAAGCATAATTCTCGTATTACCAACTTCACTTTTTAACGCCGGTTCACATTTTAAACTTGTACATATTTCTTTCACATCTTCTTCTAATATCTCTGTTAATACATATTTCTTTCGCCCTTTTACCTTTAATCTCATAACTGGATAAAAAGCTTTTATATCTAAATAACTTCCTACGTTCATACAACGTAGCCATTCTACATTACGCTTATTACGTGCAAGCATTTCTTTCACCGCTTCGTATACTACGATTTCATCAAGTGAGACCTTATTTACTTTTCTCTGTCCTTCTTCTTCAATAGCTGCACACTTTTGATAAACAGCTGCACACGTAATGCAATCGTCAAATGCATTATGAGAGCTTAAACGAATTCCAAGCATTCGCTTTAACGTTTCAAGTTTATGATTAGGCGCATGCTTCATGTATTTCTTCGCTAAAAATACAGTATCAATTACTTTATTTTTAGGTTCAGGTAGCCCTAGCATATTTACATTACTTTTCAAAAAGCGCATATCAAAAGAAGCATTATGGGCCACAATAACATTTGTATGTAAAAATGCTAAAAATAAAGGTAATACCTCTTCAATCGTCGGTGCATCTGAAACACGATAATTGGTAATACCGGTTAAACTCGTTATTCGGTCCGGAATTGGTCGCTCTGGATTCACGTATGAAACAAATTGATCTACCAGTTCATGATTACGATATTTCACCGCTGCAACTTGAATAATTTTATCATTATAAGGGTTAAATCCTGTTGTTTCAAAATCAATTACAACATAATCTAACGGTAAGGATACATTCCCCACTCCATACACTCCTTTATCTCTAAACGATTATATTTCTTACATCATATCATGAAGTTATTACTACTTGAAAAAGAAAAGGCAGAAATGGGAACTCTCCACCTCTACCTTTTCACCATTATTTTAATTTAGCAACCCTTTTCTCCATCTCTTTTTGCGTCATCGGCCCAATAAACTTATCTTGAATGACACCTTTTGTATCTATAAAATACGAAGTTGGAATCGTAATTACTTTATACGCTGTTGTCACATCAATGTTCTTGTCCAATAAAATAGGAAAAGTAATTCCTTTTTCTTTAG
Organism: Bacillus sp. GC_Bacil_1; assembly: GCF_026540675.1. NCBI lineage: Bacteria > Bacillati > Bacillota > Bacilli > Caryophanales > Bacillaceae > Bacillus > Bacillus sp. GC_Bacil_1. The sequence continues at coordinate 24,544 of NZ_JALNUG010000013.1, read as the reverse complement.
CAAAATTGCTTACCTTTTCTTCCCCCCCACCTTTTTCTGAAGGCGTATAGTTGATTGCTAAAATTTCTACGTTTTCTTTATGTTCTTTATAGAAAGCCTCCATATCCGGCATTTCTTGTTGGCAAGGTCCACACCACGTTGCCCAAAAGTTTAAAATCACTTTCTTTCCTTTTAAATCTGATAGCTTTACATTCGTTCCATCTAACTTCGTTAATTCGAAGTCTGGCGCACTCTTCCCTATTTCAATACCATTACTTGCAATCATCTCTTTCATAGCAGCTTCACTTTGTTCTTGCTCCCCTTGTACCATCTGCTCTTTTTTACCAAACTGTTCATAAGCTGCATATCCCGCTAAACAAAGTAACACTACAATAATCGTAAGCTTCCGCCACATGTTATATCACCCTAACGTATTTATCTTCTTATAACTTAATTACTCAAATACTATATACCTTATTTTAGCTTATACGGACAAGCTTGGAAATATTCAGAGTCGAAATAATTAGAATATTCTCATTTGAAGTGTAATCTTTTCCTTTTTATCATATAATTAGAAAAACAGATGAAGTGTTGTTTATCTTCTTATGGGCCCATTCACCTTTTTACTTTCGTAGTTATATAAACTTCAACAAAAGGGGGATTTTTTATGAATTCATTCGAAAAAATAACATTATATATTCTTAGTTTTCTTTTATACCCAATCGGTATTATTACATGGATCATTTCACTCTTTAGTAACGATCTTGAAAAAAAGAAAGTAGGGCGTATTTGTCTTTACATCTCTCTAGTCTCATTCGTCCTTTTCTTAATCCTTGGAATTGCAACTTTCCTTATGACTGCTACTTTTAACGTAGATCTAAATCATTCAGAATCTATCCAATATCAAATAAATGATATTGAATAAAGATAAGGGCGCTGCTCTTATCTTTATTCACATCTCTTTCAAAATGAATGACTATTTATTAATTTTTCAGGACTTCCACATGCAACAATACTTCCTTCTCTCATTATGACAACATGATCCGCTAGTATCACTTTCTCTACATCATGTGTTGCCACAATTCTCGTTACATCTCTTCCTAGTCCTTCAATCATATTCCAAACAGTTTCTTGATTACTCGGATCTAACCCCGCAGTCGGTTCATCTAAAATAATAAGATTCGGATTTGAACCAATCGCTCGTAATAATGCAAGACGTTTTCTTTCTCCTCCCGAAAGCTCTTCTCCACTTTTATGTAGTACAGTTTGAATCCCCTTAGGTAAATCTCTAATTATCGGCTTCATATTTATAAGGTCAATATTTTTTTCTAATTCGTTTTCTAAATACTCCTCCCGGAAATACATATTCTCTTTTACTGTCGTCCGAAAGAAACGAGGTTCTTGCCACACTGTAGTCATTCGAGCCTTTTGACCATAATAAACAACACTACCGTTAGATGGTTTATACAAACCTGTCATTAATTTTAAAAGTGTTGTTTTTCCTGCACCACTTTCTCCGACAATGATAACGAATTCACCAGGATTAATTTGCAAATCAATATTATTAATTCTACATTTCTCTTCTTCACTCTCCTGAAATGAAACATTTGTTATTATCATCCCCATCGCTCTTTCTACATTACTATCTGCCACTCTTTTATCTAAAAAGGAAAAAACTCTATTTGCCGAAGCGACTGCAACTTGTGTCATCATTAATAAATCGCCCACGTAACGGACTGGGAAAAAGAGCATTTCAATTGTAGCTAACACTGCAACAAGTGAACCAACTTCCATTTCCCCTTTCATTATTTTTTGTGCGCCTACAATGAGAACAACGATATATGCTCCTGTTTCAATCACTGTTCCAACTACTCCAATGCAATGTTGCATCATCGTCTTCTTTACTTCCGATTTATAAGATTGTGCCGTTACTCCTTTAAATAAGCGAATGGCCCATTTTTCTTTTTGTACACTACGTAAATCTTGTATACCCTTTACAAACTGTGACACCATCTCTACAACACTCGATTGATTTTTTTGAGCAATGCTTGCAATATCCCTTACCTTTTCTCCCATCAGTATTGGAACAATTGCACTGAAAAATAAAAACGGAGTTACCCACAATATAAACTGTATATCTATATGTTGTAGTGCTATGAAAGCTCCAATAAATTGGGCAATAGCGTGTATATACTCTATTAATATAGAACCATATAATCTGACCCAGTTCGGAATATCAGATACGACCAAAGTTTCTAACTCCCCTTGCTTAATCTTCTCACTCTCTTCAAACGGTAATGAGAAATAGTGACGCAATAATTCTATACGTTTCGTTTGTAATATACGTTGACTGGCTTTTGAGCTTATATAATCAAATAAAAGATTGTTCGTCCACATTAAAAAGCGAATACCCGCAAACAAAGCTATATATAAATACGCACCTTTTAGCTCCCTTTGAATAAGATTGTCTACAATTAATCCCATGAAAATTGGGCGTGATAAATTTAAAATAGCAGCAATTATCCCACTACATACAGCTGCCATTACTAATATTTTCTCTTTTCGTAACGGCCACAATATTCTTTTATATTCTTTCATGACGTTCCCTCCACTTTTCGTAGTAAAAAGAAAGGGATGAAACCATATGGTTTCATCCCTTTCCATAAAATAAGGAAGCTAACTATTGTTAGCTTCCTTATTTTTCATTTCAATTATTTAGTTTGACACTTTTGACTCTTCGATTTTCTCACGAAGAACCATTTGCAGAATACCACCGTGACGGTAGTAGTCAATTTCTACTTCACTATCGAAACGAGCTACTACTTCAAATTGTTTTTCGTTGCCATCTAAATCAGTTGCAACTACTTTTACAAGATCGCGCGGTCTAACTGTTTTGTCAATTTGAATTTCAAATGACTCGTTACCAACAAGACCTAACGTTTCAGCACTTTCGCCATCTTTAAATTGAAGTGGTAATACACCCATTAATACTAAGTTACTGCGGTGAATACGTTCGAAGCTTTCTGCGATTACTGCTTTAATACCTAATAAGTTAGTACCTTTCGCAGCCCAGTCACGAGAACTTCCCATACCGTAATCTTTACCAGCAACAACTAGAAGACCTGTTCCATCTTCTTTATATTTCATAGCAGCATCATAGATTGATGTTACTTCACCAGTTGGCCAATATGTTGTATATCCACCTTCTGTTCCTGGTGCGATTTGGTTTTTAATACGGATGTTTGCAAATGTACCACGCATCATAACTTCATGGTTACCACGACGAGAACCGTAAGAGTTAAAGTCAACTGGTTGTACGCCGTTTTCTAATAAGTAGCGTCCAGCTGGTGTGTGCTTACCAATTGAACCTGCTGGTGAAATGTGATCTGTCGTTACAGAATCACCAAATTTACCAACTATGCGTAAACCTGATAACGTTTCAACTTCACCTGGCTCTTTAGATAAACCTTCAAAGAATGGTGGGTTTTGAATGTATGTTGAATCATTATCCCAAGTATATAAAGCTTCGTTTGAAGTTTGGATTTCATTCCAACGCTCATTGCTGTTAAATACTTGTGCATATTCTTTCTTGAACAGTTCAGATGTAACAACACTTTGAACTACATCTTCAATTTCTTTAGCTGATGGCCAAATATCGTTGAAGTAAACAGCATTGCCATTTGCATCTTTACCGATTTCATCATTTTTCAGGTCAATATCAACAGTACCTGCAAGTGCATATGCCACAACAAGTGGTGGTGATGCTAAGTAGTTTGCTTTTACAAGTGGATGAATACGACCTTCAAAGTTACGGTTACCAGATAAAACAGATGTTACTAATAAGTCGTTTGCTGCGATTGCTTCTTCTAATTCTGGCGCTAATGGACCAGAGTTACCGATACAAGTCGTACAGCCGTAACCAACTGTTTGGAAACCTAATTGATCTAAATATGTTGTTAAACCAGACTTATCTAAGTACTCTGTAACAACTTTAGATCCTGGTGCTAATGATGTTTTTACGTACTCAGGTACTACAAGTCCTTTTTCAATTGCTTTCTTCGCAACTAGACCTGCCCCAATTAATACATATGGGTTTGATGTATTTGTACAGCTTGTAATTGCAGCGATTGCAATTGCACCTGTTTTCATCGTTACTTCTTTATCTTCTAATGTAACCTTCACTTCTTTATCGAACTCTTGCTCATTAAATCCAAGTCCTTGTGTTCCAACTGGTGCTACAACAGCTTTGTGGAACGCATCTTTCATATCTGAAAGTGGAATTAAATCTTGTGGGCGTTTCGGTCCAGAAAGGTTAGATTCAATTGTATTTAAATCAATTTCAACCAGATCAGTGTAGATTGGATCTTTACTGTCTGCTGTATAGAATAAACCGTTCGCTTTACAGTATTCTTCAACAATACGAATTTGCTCTTCATCTCTACCTGTTAAACGTAAGTATTCTAATGAAATATCATCGATTGGGAAGAATCCACAAGTTGCGCCGTATTCTGGTGCCATATTTGAAATTGTTGCACGGTCAGCTAAAGGCATGCTCTTTAGTCCATTACCGAAGAACTCAACAAATTTACCAACTACACCTTTTTGACGTAATACTTGTGTTACTTTTAATGCAACGTCTGTTGCTGTAGTACCACTTGGAAGTGTGCCAGTTAATTTCACACCGATTACTTCAGGTACTGGGAAGTATGAAGGCTGTCCAAGCATTCCTGCTTCTGCTTCAATACCACCAACGCCCCATCCAAGAACGCCGATACCGTTAATCATTGTTGTATGTGAGTCTGTTCCAACTAATGAATCTGGGTATGCAACTAAGTCACCTTCAGCATTTTTCACAGCATGAACAACTGGTGCTAAATATTCAAGGTTTACTTGGTGTACAATGCCTGTAGCTGGTGGAACTGCACGGTAGTTATCAAATGATTTTTGTGCCCAGCTTAAAAATTTATAACGTTCTTCATTACGTTTAAACTCTAAGTCCATGTTGAATGCAAGCGCGTCTGCCGTACCCGCTCTATCAACCTGTACAGAGTGGTCAATTACAAGGTCTACAGTAATTTCAGGATTAATTTTGTCAGGATCCCCACCCATGTCTGCCATTGCTTTACGAAGCGAAGCCAAATCAACAACAGCTGGAACACCAGTGAAATCTTGTAAAATTACACGAGATGGTTTAAATGGAACATCGATATCTTGCACATCTTTCGTTCCCCATTTCGCTAAATTTGTAACATGCTCTTCTGTGATTACACGTCCGTCTACTTGACGAAGTACTGATTCAAGTAAAACTTTCACGGAATATGGTAATTGAGATACGTTGCCAACCCCTGCATTTTCAAGCGCTTTCAAATCATAATAATGATACGTTTTTCCATCTACTTCAAAAGTTGCACGTGATTGAAATGGATTATGTTTGACCATTATGTTTCCCCCCTGTTAAACGTGACTAAGTTGTCTGAATATAAAATGTAGACAAACTTTTCAATACCTTACGATAATATCTTATTACAACTTTCTAAATAAGTAAATAATAAGAAACTTATAGATTATCATAAGTTTTCTTTATGTTTCTAAATTTGAATAGCTTTCATGCTCCTTATGAATACTATTATCATAAAGTAAAGTGCTCTATCAGCGGTTTACTTACAGTTCATACATACTATGAACTGCTCATCATTCAACATACAAAAAATGTTATAGAGGTGAAATAAAATGGGTAAAAGAAAAGCAAATCATACTATTTCAGGAATGAATGCTGCATCTGCACAAGGACAAGGAACTGGTTACAATGAAGAATTTGCAAACGAGCCTTTAACTCCAGCAGAGCGACAAAATAATAAGAAACGTAAAAAGAACCAGTAAAGAAAAATCCCAAAAGGTCTATTTTCCTTTTGGGATTTCTTCTAATGTTTATAACGTAGTAATTCCGAAACCGTTACAAATCGATAGCCCTGTTTTTTCAGCTCAGGTAAAATTTTTGCTAGTGCTGCTACCGTTTGACTACGATCATTCCCTCCATCATGTAACAATACAATATCGCCACTTTTAGCATTTTTCACTACATGATTTACAATGGATTCAACCCCTGGATTTGCCCAATCACGCGGGTCTTGATGCCACGACCATAGAACGGTTTGATAGCCAGCCTCTTTCGCTGTTTTAAATACAGCATCGTTAATATATCCGCCAGGAGGACGGAATAGCAAAGGTTCTTTCACCCATTTTTCAAAAAATTTCTTTCCATCTAAAATATCATTTTCTAATTTTTCATCTGACGAATTACTTGCGTACAAATGATTCATCGTATGATTTCCAATTTCATGTCCCTCTTTTAACACTTGCTTCACTAAATATGGATTACGCTGAACTCGAAATCCAATCATAAAAAATGTCGCTTCCGCCTTATATTGACGTAATAAATCTAAAACTTGTGGTGTATACGTTGGATCTGGCCCATCATCAAATGTAATTGCAATAATTTTTTCATTATTAGGTACTTCCCATGTTACATAACCAGTTGGTTCTAACTCTTTTCTGAGCAACATTTTCGCTTCCACTTTTTCCACTTGAAATATATGTACTGCACATAGCAAAGAAAAAACTAATAGAAAAATTTTCTGTTTTAGCATAACGTTCACTAAAGCAGCAAGGTTGTCGAATAAACAACAACCTCATTTACTTTTCTAATTGATCTACATTTCGCATTATATTTTGGAGATTATTTTCATATTGCTCAAGTTGTGGACGTTGTGTTTCTGAAGCTACCTCTAGTGCATTTTGAATTTGTTCATATGCTTCCTGGACCTCTTGGCGTAACTCTTTTAAATCATGACCGTAGTTAGGGTCATTTTTCACAATATTATTAAATGCATTTTCTGCTTGTGTAACTCCTTGCTGTGCCGCTTGAAAGGCTTGTTGCTTATCTTTATGATATGGCATTATATAATCCCCTTTCTATAATTGTTAGTCCCCTTTATCTTTACCTTTTTTTCTAAAAACATTCTCGTATAAAATCGTCAACTTCTCTCATTCTAAAAAGAAAGAGGAGGTGTCATATACAATGGGAAAAAACAATCGTGAAGCGAAAGAAAAAAAAGGACAACCTGAACCATTAAGCGGATCTCATAAAGTAAAAAACCGTAACCATTCACGCCAAAAACATCATGCGCATCATGATATGTAAAACAAAAAGTGCACACTAGCTATCTTTTCCACATACAATGTTTATATTTTTCCATTTATTCTTCACCCCTAATTCATTCATGCATAACATGATATGAATTGATATTTTACGGAGGGTGTCTTACATGGGCAAGAAAAAGAAGAATTGTCTTTTTCATGTTGATGGTTTCGAAGAATGGATGGATCAATTTTGTTCCGATTCTTATAGTAACTTTAGCTTTCCAAATCAAATTCACATCGATCTTTGCGAAACCGAAGAAGAATATATTTTGGAAACAGATGTACAAAATGTCACGGAACAAAATGTACTCATTAAAAAGTTAGAGACAGGCCTAGCTATATGCATACTTCATAAAAACATTTCCTTACAACGAACAATCCCTTTACCTACTACTATCATTTATAAAAAGATGCTAGCCTGCTTAGAAAACGGATTTTTAGCCATTCATATTTCCAAAAATGAAGTTGCTGATAAGCATGAAAAAAAAGTTCTTTTTTCAAATTAAGAGTTAATATAATTCAAACTAAGCCCCAGTTGGTTACTGGGGCTTATGTTATTTCGCATGCATTTCTATATTAGAATTTCTATCATATCTTTTTTTCGATAAACCTTTTGTAACTAAAAGCACAGGAAATGCCACAGTTGAAAATATAGCTAGTGCTGAAAATACCGCAAACCCATTTTGGTACCCGTAGTAATCGAGAAGTACTCCTCCGAACCACGGACCTATTACTGCTCCAATTCCCGAAAAGCCCATCGCACCGAAGTATGTTCCTTTTAGATGCGCAACAGCAATATCATCAATAAATACATCCGTCATCGAAAACATTAAGACTTCTCCAATTGTAAAAATAATTGTACAAACGGCAGCACCTAGCATAGATTCTACTATTCCAAAGCCAAATAATCCCCCGCTCACAAATAAAGTCCCAACCATAATTGATGTTAACGGTGTATACTTTTTGCACATTTGAATAACAGGGTATTGGATCATCACTACAACAATTGCATTTAAAGCGAGCATATATGAGAATAGCTTCACCCCACCCTCAAATATATGTGCATTTGCAAAATATTGAGATACTGTCGTCGTTAAATGTGAAAAACCGCAATTACTCAAAATAATACCGACTAAAGCAACTAAAAATACTATATCTTTTCGCAATATACGTATTGCATTTAGCATTGTAACAGGTTTTTCTTTACTCAATTTCTTTTTTTCCATTGGATACTTCTTAAATTGGAACGCTAATATAGCTGTATATAGAATATATACCCCAGCTGCTACTAAAAAAGGAATTGTTGATTTTGCACTTCCAATCTGTAATCCAACAATTGGTCCAATTGCAACTCCAACATTTATTGCACCGTATCGTAAATTATAGACGAGTAACCGATACTCAGGCTTTGTTAAATCTGATAATAATGCTCTTGATGTTGGCTCAAAAAACGACCTACATAATCCATTTAAAGCGTTTAATAAAAAGAAACTTAAAACATGATCCGCAAGTGAAAAACCTATAAACACAAAAATCCAAACGATCATGGACCAGAGCATAATCGTTTTCCGGCCAAATCGATCTGATAAATTCCCTCCGATAAAACTAGCAAAAACACCAACAAGTGCACTCGTTCCGATAATAGCACCAGTCATTCCAGCTGATACACCTTTAACAGTCGTTAAATAAATCGCTAAAAAAGGGATACTCATTGAAGTTGCAAACCTAGCAAACAATGTCCCTAAAATAATACTCATTCCAAGCGGATGAATATGCTGTAACTTCCCCTTCATCGTTAAACCTACTCTCTCTATTTTCACAAAAAAAAGAAAGCAAAGGATCTGCTTTCTTTTCCTTTTTCTATACTTGAGCTGTTGATACCCGAGTTGTTCTCGTTATGTCCATATCAATTCCATATGTGAACTGTAATTCTTTACACACATCTTTAATTAAGATTGCGACATTATACTTTTCATTAAATTGTAAAACTATGTTTTCTACTTCTTCATATGTATACTTATATTCCCCTGTAATGACACTTTTTAGATCAAAGCATTCGTTAATACAAAGTTGTACAAGTAGCTGGTCATATTTCTCTATTACATCTTCTTTCTTCCAAAGTAACTCTTTTACATATAATCGATCAAACTTCACACTTTCTCGATTACAATCCGTTAAAATCCGGGTCATTTCGTTTAATTCTCGATATAATTCGGAAATATTTCTACTTAAACTAAGCAGTTTATCTACGCCGTTTTCATATAACATATTTATTCCACCCCCGCATTTTCTTTCCCTTATTATAGCAAGAAAATTCTAAAAATAGTTTCTTTCTTCTGAAATATTAGGAAACTAATTTCAATTGCATTACAATGAAACTAGTTAATGCGAGAGGAGAAAGAAAATTGGAGCACAAATTATATTACACTGACGCTTATAAGCAAGACTTTACTACTAAAATTATAAAGCAAGATTATGATAAAGACGGTAACTTATACGTTATTTTGAATGAAACAGCATTTTATCCGACAGGTGGCGGACAACCATATGATACTGGTACATTAAATGATATCAATGTAATCAATGTAGAAGAGATAAACGGAGAAATTCGTCACTACATTGCAGAACAATTACATACAGAAGACGTAGAAGGTAAAATCAATTGGGAGCGCCGTTTTGATCATATGCAACAACATGCAGCTCAGCACATTTTATCTGCTGCTTTTTGGGACCATTTTAACATGCCTACAATTGGATTCCATCTTGGTAAAGAAACAGTAACAATTGATTTAGAAACAGAAAATCTTCATGCAGAAACGGTTGAAAAAGCAATACAAATTGCAAACAAAATTGTTTTTGAAAACCATCCAATCCGCATCCAGTGGATGAACTTAGAAGAAGCGAAAACGTTGCCCCTTCGTAAAGAACCGACTATGACAGAAAATATACGGGTTGTTATTATCGAAAACTTTGACTACAACGGCTGTGGTGGAACGCATCCGAAACGAACTGGTGAAGTTGGTCCTATTCAAGTACTAGGATGGGAGCGCAATAAAGGTGGTATACGCTTAACGTTTATCGCTGGTTGGCGTACACTTAAATTAATGGAACAACAGCAACAAATTATGAAAGATGTTTCTAAACAATTAAACAGTAGCGAAACTGATATTCCAGCAAAAGTGGCGCAACTGCTTACTTCTCAAAAAGAAAACGAAAAAGCAATACAAACAATGAATGAAAAATTATTATTTGCAGAGGCAAATGAACTACTTCTACAGCCTATAAAAATTCATGCTGACATACTTATTTCTAAAGTATTTACAAATCGTTCTATGCAAGAAATCGCAAAGCTTTCCGCTATTATTACAGAACAACAAGAGCATGCAATTACGTATTTCGTCATCGAAAATGATGACAAACTACAATGTATTCTCGCTTGCGGAAAATCAGTATCACTCGATATGAATGCTCTTTTAAAAGACGCTCTTCCTACAATCGAAGGAAAAGGTGGCGGAAATAAGAAGAGTGCTCGCGGTGGCGGGAAAGCAATTATGAGCGGAGATGAATTTTTAAATCAGCTTGTTTCTTCTTTACAGTCGGCGGTGTAAAGCATTTTTAGTAAGGATAGCTAACAGCTATCCTTACTCTATAGTTACAGGCCAATATTTTGTTTCAATCCTTGGTAACTCCCTGCATTTGAAAAACCTTCACTTATAAGAGTTATAAAAGTTTCCGAAAAACCATAATGACTTAAATCTTTAATCGGCACCATTTGCACATCATGAATTGGATTATGATCAAATTCATTAGAGGGTAACATAATTTCCCCTGTAAGCTTTTCAAGTAGAAATGTAATATGTAATAAAGATGGACTGGCATCCGGTTTATCACAAACATAGAGTAGCTTCTTAATTTTAACTTCTAATCCCGTTTCTTCTCTCATTTCTCTAATCATCGCCTCTTCTAACATTTCACCATTCTCCACTCTTCCTCCAGGTAAAGACCAATTCCTATTAGCAACTTTTTGCTTTACTAGCAATACTTTTTCATCTTCAATTAAAATTCCCGTAACTCGAACTTGCATTACATTTTCCATATGTAATCTCCTCTTCCCATTATATTTACAAATTAACCCTTCCATAAAAAGAACATACGTTTTATAATTGAAGAAAATTATGGAAGAAAGTAGTTGTTACATTCATGCGTCCAACTTTAACAAAGTCTATATCACTTGAAGATTTCCAAAACTATTATTGGTTAAAAGCAGAACTCCAAACATTTTGTCGTGAGAATGGGTTGCCAGCTAGTGGCTCTAAGATCGAAATAACCGAGCGTATCTCACATTATTTAACTACTGGTAAAATATTAAAAAACAGCTCTGTTCAAAAGGTGAGTAAAGCTTCCCTATCCTATAAAGACCTTTCTCTTCAAACGATTATTACTAACAATCACCGCTGTAGCGAAGATGTTCGTGCTTTTTTCAAAGAAAAAATCGGAACAAACTTCCGCTTTACAGTAGCTCTTCAAAAATTTTTCAAAGAGAATGTTGGAAAAACATATGAAGACGCGATAGCTTTTTGGCATGAAGAAAACGAACGAAAAAAAGACCCTACATACAAAACAACTATCGGTACACAATTTGAATATAATCGCTTTACTCGTGACTTTTTCGAAGATCCAAATAATAAAGGGAAAGCAAAAGCTGATGCGATTGCTGCTTGGAACGAAATGAAAGCGAAGCCTGGTAGCAATATTTATGTTCCTCAAAAAGTAGAAAACTAGTTACCTCGCTAGTCTTCTACTTTCTCAAATAATAGCGCAATCCCTATCCCGCCTCCAATTCCTAATGTAGCAATTCCATATTTCATAGACTCTCTTTGTGCCTGATAAAACAAACGTGTTACAAGCATAGCACCAGATGCACCGTACGGATGACCGAGCGCAATTGCTCCACCATTTACATTTACTTTTTCGTACGGAATTTGTAACTCTTTTGCGCAAGCAACAACTTTTGAGGCGAATGCTTCATTTATTTCAAAATAATCGATGTCCTCTACTTTTACATTCATTTCGTTTAATAATTTGTTCACCGCAAATATCGGACCAGTCCCTGGAAGCTTGGGATCCACTCCCACTACAGCACTACGAACGAAACGAAGTACAGGCTTGTATCCTAACTTTCGGGCTTGTCCCTCTTCCATTACAAGAACAGCACATGCCCCATCATTTACACCGCACGAATTACCTGCCGTTACTGTTCCATTTTGTAAAAATGCGGGCTTTGTTCTTTTAATGATTCGTTCATAATTCATTTCTGGCTTTATAGATTCATCTAATAATCCATTAAAAGAAAATATTTCATCATGTATATATCCTTTTTCTAACGCTTGCAGTGTCCGCTTATAACTAAGACAAGCATACTCGTCTTGCATTTCTCTCGTTATATTATAACGCTCCGCAACATATTCAGCCGCTACTCCCATGTCAGGATCACCAATTGTTTCAGGTGAAAATCTTGCTCTTTTTTGAAAAGGTGACGTACTTGTACTCTCTACTCCCCCGGCGATATAACACTTACCTGCCCCGCCTTGAATGAGATGACACGCAGTTCGAATTGCTTCTAAACCAGAACCACATTGCCGATCAATCGTTACACCAGGAATATGATAGCCAAGTCCCACCTCTAAAGCAGATAGTCTCGCAACATTCCCTCCTGGCCCAACAACATTACCTAATATGACATCATCTATTTCCCTCTCAATCCCTTTACTTAAAAACGTAAGAAGCGGCGTTGTTAATTGCTGAACTTCATACTCTTTTAACATCCCATTCTTCTTACCAATAGGTGTTCTTTTCGCCTCTACAATAACTGCTCTATTCATATATTTTCTCCCGGTTTTCAATCATACTTTTTGCTTCCATACGAGCGATTTTCCCACTATTTGTATAAGGTATTCCATCTACAAAATGCCATTCTTTCGGTATTTTAAAAGAGGATAATCTCTGTAAGCAAAAACTCTTTAATTGTTGTTTCGTAGCACTTCCTTTTACGATCGCGACGGGCTTTTCACCCCAGTAACTATCTTTCACACCAATTACAACTATTTCATCAACAGCTGGGTGTTCATGTAATACACTTTCTATTTCTTCTGGATAAATATTGATTCCTCCAAATAAAATCATATTCTTCTCTCTACCAACAATATATATAAAGCCTTCTTCATCTTCATAGCCTACATCTCGCACTGTCATCCAACCTTCTGCATTCAACTCCCGTGTTAAAACCCCATCTATTATGTATCCCATAAAAAACTGATCACTTTTCACATAAACAGTTCCTATTTCACCTTTTTGTACTTCTTCGCCTGCTTCATTACATATTCGAACTTGCACATTATGACAAGGTTTTCCTACTGAATTTGGCCTTCTTTCGCTTTCTGCATCGACTAGTGCTGTTACAAAACTTAACTCTGATGCACCATAAAATTCATATCTTTTCGCATAAGGAAATATATTCTTTATTTTTTCTTTCGCTTCAGCTTCCCATTTCGCTCCTGACGAAATAATTTTCACTTTATTTTCTATTAATCTACTTTCTTTATATAAAGATTCAAGCATTGTCGGAACTGTATACATAACTGATACATTTTCAGTTTCTAACTTATCTAATACTTGATTTGGAAAGAACTTTCTCATAATGTGCACTGTTTGTCCTACATATAATGCACTTATTGCCCCGTATAAGAAAAGAGAATGAACGAGCGTCCCAGCTATTAAAATCGAATCCTCCCTTTTCATATGAAAATCATGTACATTACAATCAAAACTATGAACCCACGATTGTTGTGCACGTAAAAATGCTTTTGCTGTTCCTGTTGATCCTGATGTAAATCCCATATAAAAAGGAGCATGTTGTACACTTTCTACAGTGGAATATGTAGGAAGATATTTCTCTATCATTCTTTTCCACTCATCAATTTCAATTACTCTTCCTTCTTCATCCAATAGATCATTCACCTTATATCGTTCTGTCACAATCATATCCGGATTACTAATTTCAATTCTTTCTCTGAGCTCATCTTGTTTCCACTTTATATCTAACGGAACACAAACCCACCCGGCCATAGCGGCACCAGAAAATAGTTGTAAAAACTCTATACGATTTTCTAATAGGATTGCTATCGTTTTATTCTTCGATTTTTTTTCATTTAACCAGCTTGCTACTTTACAAACTGATTCAAACCACTCTTTATATGTTAAAACTCTATCATTTTCCTTTATCGCTATTTTATTTGGTTGTAAAGAGGCATGCTTTTTATATTCTTTTGTAATCCCCATATGAGACGTCCTTTCTTTACAATAATAATAAAAAGAAACACGCAATTAACGTGTTTCTTCCCTTTATCATCCCGCATTTGTATATTTTCCATTCTTTAAAGCGGGCGTAATAATATGTTTCAATGAACGATGTAATTTTGTTACGAGAACTGCCGCAATAATTGCTTTTATACAATCCCCTGGTAAAAACACAGCACTCACTTTCATTGTCTCCCATACAGAAACTTCCATTAAGAACGCTTGTACAGTAATACCAAATACATAAACTACGAAAATACCACCAATTATATTAATACATAATACTTTTATAATAGAAACTTCACGTAAACGCTCAATTAAATAACCAATAACAAACGCCCCAATGATGTAACCAAGTAAATATCCTGCACTTGGTCCAACAAATACACCAAGGCCACCGCGTCCACCAGCAAGCAATGGTGCTCCAACTCCTACAATAAGTAAGAAAATAAGCTGACTTAACGCACCTAGACGTGATCCTAACAACCCACCCGCAAGCATAACACCGAGTGATTGCAATGTAATTGGAACTGGTGTAATAGAAAGAGCAATCGGAGGTATTAACCCTAACACTCCCATAATAGAACTAAATAAAGCGACGAAAACTAAATTTTTTGTATTCATATTTGCTTCTCCTATTTGTAAACTTAAAATTGTTTTTAGATAACATATCACAAAAATTATATTATCTTTCCACTCCTCTTTTGTCAACCGTTAATGTATTAGAGTTTACAAATAAAAGTTCACTTATTTCTCTCTATGCAAATGCTCCAGTTCTTTCCGAAGCGCCTGTTTTAAAAACTTCCCAACAGATGTTTTCGGTATTTCTTCCATAAAGACAATATCGTCTGGCAACCACCACTTCGCAAACTGTGGTTTTAAAAACTCATATATTTCTTCTTTTGTAACCGTACTATTTTTCTTTTGAACAACGCAGGCAATTGGTCGCTCTTGCCACTGAGGGTGAGGAACTGCAACGACAGCCGCTTCAAATATAGCATCATGTGCCATTAAAGCATTTTCAAGATCGACCGAAGAAATCCATTCTCCCCCGCTTTTAATAACATCCTTCGTACGGTCAACAATTTTCACGCAACCTTCCTCATCCACTGTGACAACATCACCAGTATATAACCATCCATCGCGAAAACCTTCGACAGTACGATCATCGTTATAATAGCTTTCAGCGATCCAAGGTGCTCGTAAACATAATTCTCCCATCTCAGTACCATCCCACTTCACTTCACCATTTGTACCGACTACTTTCATCTCGACACCAGGTACAAGATATCCTTGTTTAGAGCGAATTTCTAGTTGCTCTTCATACGATAATTCCGTTTCATAACTTTTTAAACGTGCAAGTGTTACGAGTGGACTCGTTTCAGTCATACCATATGCATGTATGAACGGAACATTATGTTTCTGTTCAAATGCTTTAATAACACTTTTCGGTGCAGCTGCACCACCGCATAGTATTCTCGTCATACTAGATAAATCGTAACTATTATTTTCTAACTCTTGTAATACACCAAGCCAAATTGTCGGCACACCGGCAGCTAACGTCACTTTTTCAGATTGGATCATTTCTAATAAAATTTTTGGCGTAAACATCGGTCCTGGAAGAACTTGTTTTGATCCAAACCAAGTAGCCGCAAAAGGAAGTCCCCAAGCGTTCACATGAAACATCGGGACGATTGCCATTGCTGCATCACTTTCCGATAAAGCAGCTGTATCAGCTAAACCGAGTGCCATACAGTGTAATACAGTACTACGATGCGTATATACAACACCTTTCGGATTTCCTGTAGTCGCTGACGTATAACACATACCAGCTGGTGTATTTTCATCAATATCTTTTACAAATTGGAAATTGGGATCGCCTTCTTCTAATAGCTTTTCATAATGATATACAGGCTTCAGCGTAGTGTTCGAGAGTTCATCTTTATCAGTCATAATAATGTAAGCTTGTACAGTTGATAATTGTGATTGAATATTTTCAACAAGCGGTACGAGATCTTCATCTATAAGTACAATTCGGTCTTCTGCGTGCTGAATAATGTATGAAATATGTTGAGGAGATAAACGAATATTAATTGTGTGTAAAACGGAAGCAATACCAGGAATAGCAAAATACGCCTCCACATGTCGATGATGATTCCACGCTAACGTTCCTACACGTTCGCCTTCCTTAATCCCAAGCTTTTTTAACGCACTAGAAAGTCTTCTCGTCCTTTCTCCTAGCTGCTTATACGTTAATGTCGTAATGGTATCATGTGTGCGAGAAACAATTTCTTTCTTTGAGAATAACTTTTCTGCTCTTTCCATCATAGAACTAATTGTTAGCGGTACATTCATCATCATATTGGTTATGTCCCCCTTTAAAACGTTTTCATTTTCCGTTTATTATAACAGACTTCTACAAATGATTACGATATTTTTCTGTATTTTCTGAATTATTTCTTTGGAAATAATTCAGAACGATAAAAAACATGTTTTGAATACATTGATTCGAAACATGTTTTTTATTTTTTATAAACTATCTACCATTTTCCTTACTTTCTTTTTCAATTTAAAAATAAAACGATTACTGTATTCCTTATTTTCTACTAAAATCCGATACGTCTCTAACACCCCTAACACACGAACAAAAAGATAAACTCCGATAGCAATAAGTACAACACAATAAGGATAATACTGTACGAGTTCTCCTGAAGTAATTCGTTTTTTCTCAAATAAAAACGGTATCGCTCCTGCTGCAATAAAACAAAATCCAACGATCACTACTGCCGTATACTTCTTCTTAATAGTCGCATATCTTTTGGTCAATTCTTTTAGAAAGTTTTGATCAAATAGTAGTTCTTCCTTTTTCAATACATTGTATCGACTCTCTTCTATCGTTACAGGTGCCATCATTGCTCCGATTCCAAGCACTGCAATGATAATGACAAGAAACGTAGACATTGTTGCATTTTCTTTAAATAATAAGTACGGTATTGTAGATAAAATAAGCAAGCTAAATCCTAATGCAATATATTTAGAAATTTTTTGTCCATACACTACATACCCTTCTGCCATTTCCTTACTTACATAATAACTATTTTCCTTTTCGTTACTTTGCTCAGCAGTTTCTTTTAATAAATAGTCAAGTGATACTTCAAATACATTTCCAATCATTATTAACTTTTCAGTTTCAGGAAAACCTTGACCGTTTTCCCATTTACTAACCGCTTGCCTTGTTGTGTTTAATTTTTCAGCTAATGCTTCTTGAGAAAGGCCCTTTTCTTTTCTTAATTTAAAAAGCTTTTCACCAAATCCCATATGTGTGTCCCCCCTTTGTTTTCTTACCTAAATTGTATGTAAACATTGCCTTTATCTCTATCTTCCCGCGGTTGCACTTTGTCAACTTACGGTTGCGAATGTGTTATATAGTGGTTTTGTATACGATTTAGCTATTATTCTTCTATGATTATGGCGTTAATAAACCACCCTCTCCTAATAAACATTTATAACAATTAAAGGTAATTATTGTTATAAAAAAACAAAAAACTCCTTTATTTATTTAAAGGAGTTTTAAATATGAAATATTCCAAGAGGAGCTGTTTTTTCTTCCTCCTACTGCCTCACAATTTCTTCTATATATTTTTATGTGTCATATAACGAACTATGTACAGTATATGTTGTCATCTCTTTATATAAGGCATATTCATATATATGTAAAATATTACTCCTATTAGCTTCTTTAATAAAAACACTTTTCAATAATCATAACGGCTTCTGCTTAAACTTTTCATAATGTCGTACTTTTAATAAAAGGACATTCCCGCAATCTGTACAAATATAAGCATCTACTGGTGAAGATGTGAACATCGTTTCCTTTTTCCGTATTTGTGCATATCCGACAAACTCACCTTCTCCTATGTTTTGAGAACCACAATTAGAGCATGTCTGCACGGTTTTTTGTTTCATGAGAGCACCACCTTTAATCTGTTTCCACTCCCTTCGACAGCTCACTTCCATTTCCCTTCCAAAAAGCCTCTTATTCTCTCACATTTCAACAGGAATCTCAAAACAAAAATCGTATATGTACTATGAAATATATTTATTAACGGAGGAATTTTATGACTACTGTTATGACACTCGATATAGCAACAGAAATTGAAAATGCAGAAATTGATATGCTCTCTTCTAGATTAGAGAGACTACAAACAATAAGCGGAAACCCAATGCAAGTGCAAATGAAAAAATTCGGTAGCGCCACTGCCTTTTCATCAAAAATAATTGCTGGTCCTGCTTTTAATACGGTAAAAGGTATCACAAATGCAGATGCGATTGATGCAATCATTTCTTATTATGAATCACTACAAATCCCTTGTCGTTTTGAAATTACCCCAGCACAAGGTACAACTAAATTATTTCAATACTTATCTCAAAAAGGGTTTTATCAATCTAGCTTCCATACTGCTTTGTATAGTATACCGAGAGAGGGTTCATCACTTCTTCCTTCTAATATTACAATACGAAAACTAAAAGAAAATGAGTTTGATATTTTTGCAAACATTTATGTACATGGATTTAATATGCCATCCTTTACAAAAGATAGCGTGCGCCAAAATAATGAAATTCTTTACAATGAACCAGGATGGCATTTTTTCATAGCTGAAGTTCAAAATATCCCTGCTGGTATTGGTGTCCTGTATATAAATAAGGGTGTCGCATCATTAGCTGCTTCTGCTACTTTGCCAGAATTTCAGCGTAAAGGCTGTCATACTGCATTAATTCAAAAACGAATTAAGACAGCTATTGAATCAAATTGTACTTTAATAGTTGGACAAGCAAGGTTCGGTAGCGGCAGTCAAAATAACATGGAACGTGCCCACATGAAAATTGCTTATACAAAATCAATATGGACCGCAAAAGACATATAATTTACTTTATTTCTCCTTCCGTTACATTTTTAAACATTTTATGACAAATCCTTTTCTATCCTATTAATCATTTGAATATTCAAACTAGATTTGTTACGATATTACTAGATACATCATTCAACTTGCAATATGAAAAGAGAATTCTAATCAAACTACAAGGAGGAGAAATGTATGACTAAACATGATCATGGTTTAAAAGAAAAAGTAGAAGGTGCCATTGATAAGGTAAAAGGTGAAGTAAAAGAAGTTGTTGGGAAAGTAACTGACAATAAGAAATTACAAGCTGAAGGAAAATGGGATAAGGTGAAAGGCACTGCTAAAGATACAGTTGGTAATGTAAAAGAAAAAGTACATGAATATAAAGAACACAAGAAAGAAAAATAAAAAAAGAGCCCATCGGCTCTTTTTTTATTTTCCTTCATTCTTTTCTAGCACGTATAAATCTTCTTCCATATTCGTTAATTTCTCACTTACAAGCTTTCTTGCATCTCCAATTGCTTGATTATATGCAAACGGTCCAACTAATTTAATCATTTCTTCTATTAAACGCTCTGCTTGGAAACGTCCAATTTCATCTAAATCTTCTTCCATAAAAAATTGCTGAATTTGTGCTACAAGTTCTTCTTTTTTATCATTTGGTATTTTTATATTCATCATCGTTGTTACTCCTCTATATTTAAGATAGTATCTTCCTTAACTCTACCATAGAAAAACGATTACCAGGACAGCTTTTTGTAACTCCTTCTAACTCTCTATGACCGAGTATATTTTCTTTCTTTATAGCAAATTGCTTCATAAACAGTTTACATAAAGAATATAATGCATTCACTTGTGCAGGAGTTGGATCGTATTTATCGAAATTTCCCGTCATACATATTCCAATTGTATGGCGGTTATGGTCTTTCGCGTGCGCTCCAATATGTAAACCTCGTCCTTCCACTACAGTTCCATCCTTTTCGATAAAATAGTTGTAACCAATTCCGCTCCACCCCCTTACAGTTTGATGAAATTCATGCGTTTTATACACGTCCCATCCATCTTCAGCTGTATGGTGAATAATCAGTTTGTTTACTTTTTCTAAAGAAACTAATTCATCTTGAAATGTTAGATTGACACGTTTAATTTCCATTTGAACTGCCTCCTCTTAAAAATCAATCATAATAATCGTTTTATCATCTGGCCTTATTCTCTTTTCCGCTTCTAGCTCTTCAATAATTGCTATATATTCGTTTATACTATTCTTTCTTATATATGCAACAGTTTGTTCTAATGACCAATCTGGGTGAAATAACCCGTCTGAACAAATAAAAATCCCACTCACTTCATCTGTATGTAATTCACCATGTTGTAAATAATGTATCGCTTCTTTCATTCCATTTGCAACTGAATAACCATTTGGCATATTTGCAAGATAACGATTGTATTTTAACTGTTCTCGAACATCTTGAAAAACATATTCTTCTGGTACAGATAACCCTTTTTTACGATCTTCTTCCCTCTTCTTTTTTGCTCTTTTACTAATTCCTTCAACTGTGTCTTTCGTTAATACTTGCATCGTTCCATTTTGAAAAGTTGCGACAATCATACAGTCCCCAAGCTGCGCATATTCAATTTTCTCACCAACTATTTGGACTGCCGCGATACATGTGCACCACAAATGCTCTTTTTTTCTCGTGTCTACTTCATATTCTAACATTTTGCTTTGCAATGCTTCATTTGCTTTGGCAACTGCAAATTGTAAACTATGATTCTCTCGTAATGCAGTAAAATAACTTGCAAATAAATGCGAAGCGATGTATGCTCCATTATGTCCCTTTTCATCACGAAACGGGACAAGTGGTGTTGCACCGTCACATACACCATAAATCTTTTTTTCTTTATTACAAAAATAAGAATCCTCACATTCTTGCTTCAACGGGCTTTTCTGTTGATATGTTTTTATCTTCACAACTGTATCCCCTTTCAAATGATAAAATACTCAAATTCTTTTGATTAATCTAATTTACCTAAATAAACTGTTTTTACCCAAAACTTTCAATATCATATATAATCTTGAAATAATATGAATTTTTCAGTGAAGGACGGGAAAGAAATGGTCAGATTCCTTGGTGTTATTATCGGTTCTATTATTATTGCGGTTGCCTTTAATCTTTTCCTTATCCCCCACAAAATTTTAAGTAGTGGAATTGGCGGAATTGCTATTATTTTAGGGATTGTAACCCCTGTAAACACAGGCATTATTAACTTTGTATTAAACTTACCTATCCTTATTTTAGGGTACATAGGTCTTGGAAAAAAAGTAATTTTTAACACAGTTGTCTCTGTAGTTGTATTATCTGTTGCATTATACTACGTTCCAGTAAAAGTCGTAGCAACAGACCCATTGTTATCTTCTATCTTCGGAGGTGTCATCGCCGGAGCTGGTATTGGTCTTGTTTTTAACTGTAATGGATCCACTGGTGGATTTGATATTATCGGTATGCTTTTATCCCGCAAGCGAGACATTAAACTTGGCGGATTCCTTATTATTTTAAATGCAGTCGTTGTAATAATCGCAGGATTCTTCTTCACCTGGGATGTTGCACTTACAAGCTTACTTTCAATTTATGTAACTGGTAAAGTAATTGATGCTGTTCATACAAAACATCGTAAAGTTACACTTATGATTGTAACAAATGAAGCAGAAAAAATGAAAAAACAACTTCTTTCAACTGTTGTACGTGGAATAACGTTACTTGATGGCGAAGGTGCTTATTCAAGCGAGAAAAAGCGTGTACTTATGACCGTCGTTTCTCGTGAAGAATTAGCAAGTATGAAACTAACAATTTCTGAAATCGACCCGAATGCTTTCGTTAATATTACAGAAACTGTAGAAGTGTTAGGACTTTTCAGAAGAAGTTAAAGACTAGGTGGGAATCCACCTAGTCTTTATTTTGCATAAATTCAATTCGGTTTCCAAATGGATCTGACACGTAAAATCGAATTACATCTGGCCGTGCATAATCATCAATCACTTTAACACCTTGCTCTATAAGTGTTTGCTTAAATTCATTAATTTCATTCACATAAAAAGCTGGATGAGCCTTTTTAGCTGGTGTAAAGTTCCGCTCGACACCAATATGGATTTCTTGATTTCCGCATTTAAACCAACATCCACCTCGTTTTTTCAACTCTTCTGGCTTTGGAATTTCTTCCATACCAATCGTATTCCCATAAAAATCACGCGCCTCTTCTTCACACCCTACAGGTGCAGCTACTTGCACGTGATCAATCCCTTGAATATAATTTTTCATTTTCTCTCCCCCTCCTCTACCCTAATGTTATACGGAAAACAGCCGTCTGTAACTTACAAAAGGTTTATAAAACAATATAAGCTCCCCTTATTACCATCCTGCATTCACCTTGCAAAAAATAAAAAAAACAAAATTTATTCTATAACTTCCATTTTTTATAGAAATACACATTACATCTATATTATAGTTATGAATAGACAAATCTTTTTAGATGCTATTTGTACGGAGGAACTATTATGAGTCGTAAAAAATATTCACCAACTCAAAAAAAACGTCATCCGAACATTTCTAGACGTTTGCGAAACCATATACAAGATCGTTCATTAACAGAAATGTACGCATCTCTGTTCGAACACAATCCTGATAGTATTATTTCATTAAATTTAGAAGGAGTTATTCTACATATAAATCCTTCTGCCGAAAGAATATTAGGTTACACTTCTTTAGAATTAGAACAGAAAAATATTACCTCTATTTTAGAAGCCCATATTTCTGAGCAAGTATTACAAAATATAAAGAATACTGAAGCGGATAATCAACAAGAGTATATCTTATCTATTTATCATAAAAATGGATTCTTATTAGATGTTGTGACAAAACTAGTTCCTATTTTTGTTCAAAATCGTCTTACTGGCGTATATGCTATTATGAAGCCACTTGAAAAATCAGAAAGAATTGAGAATATGCTAAAAGAAAGTGAGAAGAGATTACGTACATTAGTAAACTCCATGCCTGCGTTTGTTATATTTAAAGATCATGAAGGGCGCTGGCTTGAGGCAAATGATTACGCACTTTCTTGCTTCAATTTCCATCATGTACCTTACCACGGGAAAAAAGATAGCGAACTCATTCAATATAATGAAGCATACCGAGAAGCTTTTTTACATTGTGAAGAAATCGATGAACTAGCATGGCAACAAAGACAAATTCTTCATGGCGAGGAATTTATTATACATAGAGATGATTTCGATCTAATCTTAAGTATATCAAAAGTTCCGCTTTATCATCCTGATGGTTCTCGCAAAGGTCTTATCGTGATGGGGAGAGATGTTACTGAGCTAAAAGAAACTGAAAAGTTACTACGAAAATCAGAGAAGCTCGCAGTAGTCGGACAACTGACAGCTGGAATTGCCCATGAAATTCGAAATCCACTCACTTCTCTAAAAGGTTTTCTAACGTTGCTCCTCCCTGAAATAAGTGAGGAGCAGAAATGGTATATCGATGTTATGTTAAGTGAGATTTCACAAATGGAATCCATCACGAGTCAATTTATGGCGATGTCTAAGCCACAAGTATTATCTATCCAAACTTGTAACATACAAACTTTAATTGAAGAGGTAGTTACATTTATTTTACCGACTGCAATTATGCATAGCGTTCATATCATCATGGATCATTTTGATTACGTATATGATATTCAATGTGACGGTAACCAATTAAAACAAGTGTTTATAAACATATTAAAAAATGCGATAGAAGCAATGCCAAATGGCGGAAATATTTTCATCCAAACAAAACCATTAGAGGATAATTTCATCTTAATACGAATTATCGATGAAGGTTGCGGCATTCCTGAAGATCGTATCTCCCGTCTAGGCGAACCTTTTTATAGTTTAAAAGAAAAAGGCACAGGACTAGGATTAATGATGTGTTACAAAATAATTGAAGAACATCATGGTAGATTACACATTTCAAGCGAATTAAATAAAGGTACGATTGTTGATATTGAGCTACCACTTTCTTCATCTCATCTCGCAATCCAGTCTTAAATAAAAAAGAAGCATCTACTAA